>JBFYTD010000266.1:0-4308 GCA_041300885.1 Anaerolineae bacterium
CGAGGCGCACATCCTGGAGCAGCGCTGTCCGGCCCGGGTCTGCACGGCGCTGGTGCGCGCGCCCTGCGTCAGCGCATGCCCGGCCGGCGTGGATGTGCCGGCCTACCTGGCGCTGGTGGCCCAGGGTCGCCACGCCGAGGCGCTGGCCGTCCATCGCGATGCCAACCCCTTCGCCTCCATCTGCGGCCGCGTCTGCCCGGCCTTCTGCGAAGGAGTCTGCAAGCGCGGCGGGGTGGATGAGCCCATCGCCATCCGCCACGTCAAGCGTTTCATGGCCGACCACGAATATGAAGCGCCCTGGACTCCGCCGCGGCTGGCCCCGCCCAAGGAGCAGAAGGTGGCCGTGATCGGCGCGGGGCCGTGCGGGCTGACGGCTGCGCTGCGCCTGGTCCAGCAGGGCTACGGCGTCACCGTCTTCGAGCGCATGCCGCAGCCGGGCGGCATGATGACCTACGGCATCCCCGCCTACCGGCTGCCGCGCGAGCCGCTCTTCGCCGAGATCGACCACATCCGGCGGGCGGGGGTGGAGATCCGCTGCAACGTCGAGTTGGGCACGGACTTCACTGTCAAGAGCCTGCAAGCCGGCGGCTATGCGGCCATCGTGCTGGCCTTGGGCGCGCACCGCAGCCGGCGGCTGGACGTAGAAGGCGAGGACCTGCCTGGCGTCTACCACGGCGTGCAGATGCTGCGCGACATCGCCCTCGGCAAGCTACCGGACCTGACCGGCAAGGTCGTGGTGGTGGTGGGCGGCGGCGACACGGCCATGGACGCGGCCCGCTCGGCCTGGCGGCTGGGCGCCAAGGAGGTCCACATCGTCTACCGCCGCGACCGGGACCAGATGCCGGCCATCCCGGCCGAGATCGAAGGCGCCCTGGAAGAGGGTGTACAACTGCACCTGCTCCAGACGCCGGTGGCCGTGCTGGGCGACCGCCACGTGACCGGCGTGCGCTTGCAGCGCCAGGAACTGGGTGACTTCGACAAAAGCGGCCGGCGCCGGCCGGTGCCCATGCCCGGCTCCGAGTTCGACATGGTCTGCGACATCCTGATCCCTGCCATCGGCCAGGTGACCTGGGTGGACGACGAAACGGTCGGCCTCTACCGCAGCGCCAGCTTCAAGGTGGGCAAGGCCTTCGAGTTGGGCACGCCCGGCGTTTTCGCAGCCGGCGACGCGGTCACCGGGCCGGCGACGGTCGTCCAGGCCGTGGCCCACGGCAACCAGGTGGCGCTGGTAGTGGACCACTGGCTGCAGACTGGCGAGCTGGGCGGCGTCTACTACCATCCTAAGCGCCACGACATCCCGCAGCTTTACAACCTGGACGACTACGTCGAGGCGCGCCGGCCCGGCCCGCAGATGCTGTCTCCGGACCAGCGGCACAGCCTGCACGGCTTCCAGGAGGTGGAGCTGGCCTACGACCAACGCACCATCCAGGAGGAGTGCAAGCGCTGCCTGCGCTGTGACCTGGATTGGCTGCAACAGATGGGATTGGAGCCCATCGGGCTGGAGGAGACGGATCGGCCTTCGAGCACGCCCGATGTGCGCTGGCTGGCGCATGCTCCGGCCCCACGAGAGCGGCTGGCCGCGGAAAGGAGCTACGCATGATCACCTTGACTATCGACGGCCAGGAAGTCCAGGTCAAGGAAGGCCGCACGATCCTGGAGGCGGCGCGGCAGCAGGGCATTCCCATCCCCACCCTGTGCTACCACGAGGCGCTGGCCCCCTTCGCCGCCTGCCGCATGTGCCTGGTCGAGCTCGTGAATCGCCGCAATGGCGCGCTGGCCCCAGCCTGCGCCTACCCGTGCGAGGAAGGGCTGGTGGTGCGCACCGACTCGGAGAAGGTGCGGCGCTCGCGACGCATGACCATCGAGCTGCTCCTGGCCTCGGCCGCGCACGTGCCCCTGATCCAGGCTATGGCCGAAGACCTGGGCGTGGAGGCCCCGCGCTACAGCACGGAGCCGGACAGATGCATCCTGTGCGGCCTGTGTGTGCGGGCCTGCGACGAGATCGTCGGCGTCCATGCCATCAGCCTGGTCAACCGCGGCATCGAGAAGCGGGTCAGCCCGCCCTTCCACATCGCCTCCAACGCCTGCATCGAGTGCGGCACCTGCGTGCTGATCTGCCCCACCGGCGCCATCACCCTGGCCGACATCACCGGCAAGAACGGCGGCGGCACCGTCCACGCCTGGCAGTCGCCCTTCGACGCAACCGACTGTCAGGTGTGCGGCAGCTACTACCAGCCCTCGCAGTTGGAGAAGGAGGTCGCGCGATGAGCGACGCTAAGCTAGGCCTGTTCATCTGTGACTGCGGCGGCGCGATCAGCTCCGTGCTAGACACGGCCTGCCTGGAGACCTGTGCCCGCGAGCTGCCGGGCGTGGCCTTCGCCCAACGGCTGAATTACTCCTGCTCGCCCGACGGAATCGAAACGATCACGACGGCCTGCCCAGAGCAGCGCATCGACCGGGTGGTGGTGGCCGGCTGCACCCCGCGCCTGATGAGCCGCCATCTCCAGCAATCTCTGCCGGTGGCCGGCGACCTGATCGAGCTGGCCGACATCCGCGAGGGCTGCGCCTGGGTGCATCAAGATCAGCCAGAGCAGGCTACGGCCAAGGCGCTGGATGCCATCGCCATGGCTGTCGCTCGGTTGGGCCTGCGCCAGGCCCGCCAGCCCATCAGCGGCCAGGTCGCGCCGGCCGCGCTGGTCATCGGCGGCGGCGTGGCCGGCATGACCGCCGCGCTGACCCTGGCCAACGCCGGCCAGCCGGTGGTGCTGGTGGAGCGCGAGGCGGCCTTGGGCGGCACGTTGACTCAGGCCCAACGGCGCAACGGCGTGGCCGGGCGGATCGAGCAAGTGACGCACCACCCCAACATCGAAGTGGCGCTCAATAGCCAGGTGAGCGACGTTTCCGGCACGGTCGGGCGCTACAAGGCTAGCCTCACCCACTCCGGGGCGCTGCGCAGCGGCGGCGAACGGCAGTTCGACGTGGGCGCGATCATCGTCGCCACCGGCGCGCCGATGGCGTCGCAGCCTGGAGCCAGCGTGCTGGCGCACCTACTGGGCATTCACCAGGACCAACAAGGTTTCTACCCTGAGGTGCGTTATCGCCTGCGGCCGGAGAGCTATGCCGAGCGCGGCATTTACGTGTGCGGCGCAGCCCATAACCCGGCTGACCAGCGAGAGACTGAGATCCAGGCCATTAGCGCGGCCTTCAAGGCGCTGCGCCATCTGCGGGCGGGCCAGGTCAGCAACGGAGCGCCGGTGGCCAGCGTCGATCCGGCGCTGTGTACCGGCTGCGCCAACTGCGTGGAACCCTGCCCCTTCGACGCCATTGCCATGCACCCGCGGGCCGAGGCCGTGGACCTGGCGGGGATCGATCCCATGCTCTGCACTGGCTGCGGCAACTGCGTGGTGGTCTGCCCGGTCAAGGCCATCAGCCAGCCCATCGACAGCGATGCTCAGGTGCTGGCCCAGATCGAGGCGGCACTCAGAAGTGCGGATGACCTGAGCGCGGATCGGAGGGTCACGAGCACGAATGGCGCTGGCGGCGAGCGGGTGCGCATCCTGGTCTTTGGCTGTGAGTGGAGCGGCCACGCGGCCGCGGAGCTGGCTGGGGCCAACAGGCTGGGCTATCCGGTGGAGACGCGCTTGATTCGGTTGCGCTGCTCTGCTCGATTCGATCCGATTCACATTCTGTGGGCCCTGTACAACGGCGCCGATGGAGTCTTTCTTGGCGCGTGTGCGCCGGGCGACTGTCATTACATCGACGGCAACCGTCACGCCCAGGAGCGCATCGCCACGCTCAGCGGGTTGCTGGCTGCCAACGGCTTCGACCCCCGCCGCCTGCGCCTGGAATGGACTTCGCCGGACGACCCGCACGATTTCGTGCGTAAGGTGTCCGGGTTTACGGAGTTGGTGGCGAGGTTGTGATGGTAGATTGGTAAGTTGGTAAGTTGGTTGCGTGCGCACACGACCCGCCGCAGCGGCGTACCAATCTACCAATCTACCATCACTCTACAAGGAGAAGGACTTATGTCCACAAGACTACAACAAGAAGTTTGGGCCCTCGAACGCTGCTCGGGCTGCGGGGTGTGCGTGGCGGCCTGTTCCAAGGGCGTGCTGTATTGGAACGGGGAGCAGCATCCGCTGCTGGAGGAGCGCAAAAAGGCGCTGGGCCTGACGCGCATCCGCCTGCGTGCGTGCGAAGTGTGCGAGAAGTTCTGCGAGCTGACTTGCCCCCGCCTGGTCGATTGGACGCCCATGGAGGCGCGCAGCACGGTCTCGGCCCGGTCGTCGGGGGTGATTCACAGCGGCG
>JBFYTD010000022.1:0-11597 GCA_041300885.1 Anaerolineae bacterium
ACGCGGCCCCTGCTCGATTTGGTGTTGCCAGAGCCGGTGTTGACGCCTGCGCAGCTCGGCCTGGCCCGCTGGCTGAGCGGCCGCACGCTGGCATCGATCTTGGACTGCCTGCTGCTGATGCTGCCGGCCGGCCTGGCGCAAAAGGCGGAGCCGGTGCTGGCGTTGACGGGGGAGGGACGGCGGGTGTTGAGCGACGTTTTCACCCTCACCCCCGGCCCCTCCCCACTCCGGGGCGCAAGCAGTCCCTCCAAGGGAGAGGGGAGCGTGGAGCAGATGAGCTTTGGAGCGGCGGATTTTTTCGAGGCGCTGCACGATGGGCCGTATTTTGCTCAGTTGCCGGGGTTGAAGGCGGAGCAGCATGCGCTGCTAGCTTATCTCTTGGAGCATGAGCAGGCGCCGGAGCGGGTGCTGGCCCGGCTGGAGGGCGATCTAAGCCGGCGCAGCCTGGTCGATCCGCTGATCGAGCGCGGGCTGGTGACGCGCCAGCGCCGTATCTTGGAGCCGCCGCCCAAGCCCAAGACTGGCAAGCAGGTGGCGCTGGCGGCCAACCAGGAGACTATCGACCAGGCGCTGCCCACCCTGGGCCGCCAGTCCAAGCAGGCTGACGTGCTGGCCTGGCTGGCTGCGCACAGCGAGCCAGCGCCCACCCTGGCTGTGGTCTGCGTGGCTGTGGGCTGTACACCGGCGCCGGTGCGCAGCGGGGCCGCGCGCGGCTGGCTGCGCATCGAGGCGGACAAGACCGTAACGCTGCTTCTGCTGAACGATGAGGTGCGCGGGCGGCTGATCGAGCTGCGCGGCGGCGACAAGTACTGCCGCGTGCTGGAGGCGCTGGCCGGTGAGGCCGAGCCGGTCTGGGTAGGCTGGCTGTACGCGGAGATCGGCGCCGACCTCGCCACCCTGCGCGATCTGGCTTCGGCTGGCCTGATCACTTTAGGCGAGGCCGAGATCTGGCGCGACCCCCTGGCCGGCAAAGCCTTCGTGGCCGACACGGCCCCAGCCCTGACCGAGGATCAGGCGCGGGTGTGGGCGGAGATCGAGCAGGGGATGCAGGAGGCGGAGAGCGGGGAGCGGGGAGCGCCGGAACCGACGATCGTAACGAACGACGTTACGAGTTACGAGTCACGGGTTACCGAGCACGGCTCACCGATCACCGATCACGCTTCCCGCTCCCCGCTGCCCGCCCCCCGCTCCTACCTTCTCCACGGCGTCACCGGCAGCGGCAAGACCGAGATCTACCTGCGGGCCATCCAGGCCACGTTGGATGCTGGCAAGCAGGCCATTGCGCTGGTGCCGGAGATCGCGCTGACGCCGCAGACGGTACGTCGCTTCGCCGCCCGCTTCGGCGATCGGGTGACGGTCTACCACAGCGACCTGTCGCCCGGTGAACGCTACGACGTGTGGCGCAAAGCGCGCGCCGGGGAGGTACAGGTGGTGGTGGGCGCACGTTCGGCGCTGTTCTTGCCCCTCCCTAACGTCGGCTTGATTGTGCTGGACGAGGAACATGACCCCTCCTACAAGGAGAGCCAGCGCTCACCCCGCTACCATGCCCGCGACGCGGCCCTGCACCTTGCCCGTTTGACCGGCGCCACGCTGCTGCTGGGCTCAGCCACGCCCGCGCTGGAGACCTTCTATGCGGCGCAGCTAGGCCAAATCAAGCTACTGGAGCTGCCGCGCCGCATCATGGGCCACGCCAAGGCCATCGCCGAGCAGCAGAAGCAACTCCATTTGCGCCAGACCGTTTACCGGCCGGTGGATGCGCTGCACCCGGAGACGCGCTACACTGAGTTGCCGCCGGTGCAGGTGATCGACCTGCGCCAGGAGCTGCGGGCCGGCAACCGCTCCATGTTCAGCCGCGCCCTGCAAGAGGCCATGGACCGCGTGCTGGCCGCTCAGCAGCAGGCGATTCTGTTCCTCAACCGCCGGGGCACTGCTACATTTATCATCTGCCGCGACTGTGGGCATGTCCTGAACTGCGAGCACTGTGATGTGCCGCTGACGTATCACGAGGGGAGCGGAGAGCGGAGAGCGGAGAGCGGAGAGCGGAAAGCGGGGAGTGGCGTGATCGTGTGCCATCATTGCGGACGGCGGGCGGTGCAGCCCGAACAGTGCCCTGAGTGCGCCAGCCGGCGTATACGCTACCTGGGCGCAGGCACGGAGAAGATCGCCGAGCAGGTCAGCGCGCTGTGGCCGCAGGCACGCGTGGTGCGCTGGGACCGGGACGTGACCGGCCGCAAGGGCAGCCACGACGCCATCCTCAGCCAGTTCGCCAACCGCGAAGCTGATGTCATGGTCGGCACGCAGATGATCGCCAAGGGTCTCGACCTGCCGCTGGTGACGCTGGTTGGGGTGATCAACGCGGACGTGGGGCTATATTTGCCTGACTTCCGCGCGGCCGAGCGCAGCTTTCAGTTGCTGACCCAGGTGGCCGGCCGAGCCGGCCGCAGTCTGCTGGGCGGGCAGGTGATCGTGCAGAGCTACCGGCCGGAGCACTACGCCATCCAGGCCGCGCGCCGCCACGATTATCTGGACTGGAGCCGTCAGGAGCTCAGCTTTCGCCGCGAGTTGGGCTATCCACCCTTTCGCCGTCTGGCCCGGCTGATTTTCATGCACAGCGAGCGTGAGCGGGCCAAGGCCGAGGCCGAAGCGCTGGCGCGCGGCTTGCGTTTCGCCATCCACGAGCGCGGCGCCAGCGGCGTCGACCTGATCGGCCCCGCGCCCTGCTTCTTTAGCCGCGAGCAGGGCAAGTATCGCTGGCATATCATCCTGCGCGCTGTCGATCCCCCAGCCTTCCTGCGTACGTTCGACATCCCGGCCGGCTGGCGGGTGGACGTAGACCCGGTCAGCCTGTTGTGATCCTATTTGACAGCCTTTGGCTTCTGTGTTACCATCCCGCCATTCTCAAGTCAAGGGTACTCACGTTGATGATTCGTGCAGCAGCGCCACAGCAGTCCCGTCAATCGACCGCTCACGTCGAGCGTGCTGTGTTTGCGTTGGCTCCGCGCCTGGATGGTTCCTGGCGCGGTTTTTATTTTGGTTACTTTAGCAGCCAACGCCGCGCGCTTTACGCCAGGACTGACACGACACCTTGACCCAATGACGAGCCAGGAGACCGATCAGAAAGCGTGGAGCGCATAGCCCACGCTTTTTTCATGCCCTATCGAGCGTAGTTTGCCGATATGCGATATCCGGCTTCGACACGTAACAAGTAACTCGTAACAGGTAACCCGGAGAATGCGGGAAGCGTCTCTGGTTACGGGTTACGTTTCACGCACCGGAGGTTCTATGCCCTGTCGAGGCGTGCGCGGCGCCACCAGCGTCGACGACAACACATCAGAAGCGATCCTGCGGGAAACCCGGCGCATGCTGGCCCTGCTGATCCACCTCAACGGCATCCAGGCTGAGGACGTGACCAGCATCTTCTTCACCACGACGCGCGACTTGACGGCCGAGTACCCCGCCCTGGCGGCGCGCCAGCTAGGCTGGCTGGACGTGGCGCTGATGTGCGGCCACGAGATGGACGTGCCCGGCGGCCTGCCGCGCTGCGTGCGGGTGTTGGTGAACTGGAACACCGACAAGGACCCCCATGAGATCGTGCCGGTCTATTTGCGCGGCGCGCGCAACCTGCGGCCTGACAAGGCCGATCTGCCGCCGGTGGACAACGAGGACCTGGACGGCTGGATTGAACAGCAGGTCGACCACTGGCGCGACCAGCGTTCGGCCAAGAAGGAGACACGGATGAAAATCGTAGCATTTCAGGGGGAGCGTGGCGCCTATTCGGAGCAGGCTGCGCGCCAGCACTTCGGCGGCGAGATCGTCACGCTGCCCTGTGCGGCCTTCGAGGGCATCTTTGCCGCCATCGACAGCGGCGAGGCCGACTTTGGTGTGCTGCCGGTGGAGAACTCGCTGGCCGGCTCCATCAATCGGGCCTACGATCTGCTGCTGGAGCGCGATCTGCGGGCCTGGGGCGAAATCCTGTTCCGCGTGCGCCACAACCTGCTGGCGCCGGCCGGTACGACGCTGGAACAGGTCCACACCGTCCGCTCTCATCCGCAGGCGCTGGCGCAGTGCGAACGGTGGCTCAGCCAGCGCGGCTTGCAGGCTGTCCCCTGGTACGACACGGCTGGCAGCGCCAAGGAGCTTGCCGCCAACCCGGAGCCCGGCGTGGCCGCCATCGCCAGCAGCCTGGCGGCCGAGACCTACGGCCTGGCGCTGCTGGCCAGCGGCATCGAGGACCTGGCCTGGAACTACACCCGCTTCTTCGTTATCGGCCGCGGTGAGGCGCCGATCACGGCCAAAGCCAAGACCTCGCTGGTCTTCGCCGTCACGCACGAGCCGGGCTCGCTGGTGGCCTGCCTGAATGAATTCTCCAGCCGCGGCATCAACCTCACCAAGATCGAGAGCCGGCCGCGGCGCAACCGCCCCTGGCACTACGTCTTCTACCTGGACTTCGACGGCCACTGGCAAGACCCGGCCTGCCAGCAGGCGCTGGTTGGCCTGCTGGCCCGCGCGGCCTTCGTCAAGCTGCTGGGCTCTTACCCTGCGGCCGAGATGCCGGCCGAGAACGGCGAGGCCGGGCAGAGCGAGTTGTTGCAGATATGACGTAATGCGTAATGCGTAACCCGTAACTCCGGAATGTGTACAGATGCGAACGGTTTCCGGGTTACGAGTTACTCGTTACGGGTTAAGACTCATCCCATTGCTCATCCATCGAACTCATAGAAACGCTTCACATTTCGCAACAAAGCAGGTGCCCTTATGATCGTCGTCATGAAACAAGGCGCAACGGCAGCCGAAATCGGCGCAGTCATCGCCCGGGTCGAAGAGTTGGGGCTGACGCCCCATCCCATCTATGGAGAGAACCACACGGTGATCGCAGTCGTGGGCGAGGCCGCTATCCACGATCCTGACGTCTTCCTGAGTATGGGAGGCGTGGACACTGTCACCCGCATCGGCCATCAGTTCAAGCTGGCCAGCCGCCAGGCCAAAGAGGACGACACCGTGATCAGCCTCAACGGCGTCGTCATCGGCGGCCGCAGGCTGGTGGTGATGGCCGGGCCGTGCAGCGTCGAGAGCCGCACGCAGATGCTGGAGACCGCGCAGGCGGTCAAGGAGGCCGGCGCTACGCTGTTGCGCGGTGGGGCTTACAAGCCGCGCACTTCGCCCTACGCCTTCCAGGGCATGGGACTGAAAGGGTTAGAGCTGCTGGCTGAGGCCAGAGAAGTCACCGGCCTCAAGGTTGTCACGGAAGTGATGACCCCCGAGGCCGTTCCGCTGGTCAGCCAATACGCCGACATCCTGCAGATCGGCGCGCGCAACATGCAGAACTACGGCCTGCTCAACGCCGTGGGGCGCACGCAGCGCCCCGTGCTGCTCAAGCGTGGCATGATGAGCACCATCCAGGAGCTGCTCATGTCGGCCGAGTACATCATGTCCAATGGCAATTACAAGGTGATGCTGTGCGAGCGGGGCATCCGCACCTTCGAACCCATGACGCGCAATACCTTCGACCTCAACGCCGTGCCGCTCCTCAAGCAGCTCAGCCACCTGCCGGTGATTGCGGATCCCAGCCACGGCACCGGCCGCTGGGACCTGGTGTCGCCCATGGCCAAAGCCTCCATCGCCTGCGGCGCTGACGGCTTGATCATCGAGGTGCATCCTCACCCGGAAGTTGCCGTCTCCGACGGCGCGCAAAGCCTCAAGCCGGAGAAGTTCGCCCAGATGATGCGCGAGCTGAAGCCGTTGGCGGAGGCGTTGGGGCGGGAGCTGTAACACGTAACCCGTAACCCGGAAAGCGCAACCGCTTCTCCCAAATCCGGGTTACGAGTTACTCGTTACGTGTTACGTGGCTTACCAGCCTCCCACCCAACTTGATGTAGAATTTCACAGACAACAGCAGGAGAATGTGATATGATCATAGTCATGAGGGCCAGCGCCAGCGTCAAGGAAATCGAACACGTCACCAGCCGCATCGACGAGCTGGGGTTTCAGGTACACTTAAGCCAGGGATCCGAGCGCACCATCATCGGTGTCATCGGCGACGAGCGGCCGTTGGACCGCGCCATGTTCGAGGTGATGGAGGGCGTCGAGCGTACGGTCTCGATCCTGCCGCCCTACAAGCTGGCCAGTCGCGAGTGGCGGCCTGAAGGCAGTGTGATCACAGTTGGCGATACGCGGATAGGCGGCTCGCGGCTGGCATTCATGGCCGGTCCGTGCAGCGTCGAAAGCCGCAGCCAGATGCTGGAGATCGCCTACGCGGTCAAGGAGGCCGGCGCGACTTTGCTGCGCGGCGGCGCCTTCAAGCCGCGCAGCTCCCCCTACACTTTCCAGGGGCTGGGCGTGGAGGGGCTGGAGATACTGGCCGAGGCCAGGGAAGCGACCGGCCTACCCATCGTGACCGAGGTCATGGCGCCCGACAAGGTTGAGTTGGTGGCCGAGTACGCTGACGTCCTGCAGATCGGCGCGCGCAACATGCAGAACTATCCGTTGCTGCAGGCTGTGGGCAGGACCCGCACGCCGGTGCTGCTCAAGCGCGGCATGATGAGCACCATCGAGGAACTGCTGATGTCGGCCGAATACATCCTGGCCGGCGGCAACTACGACGTGATGCTGTGCGAGCGGGGCATCCGCACCTTCGAGACCTACACCCGCAACACTACCGACATCAACGCCATTCCTGCCCTCAAGCACCTCAGCCATCTGCCGGTGATTGGCGACCCCAGCCACAGCACCGGCAAATGGCCGCTGGTCATTCCCGTGGCACGCGCCATGGTCGCAGCCGGCGCCGACGGACTGATCGTCGAGGTACACAACGACCCCGAACACGCCCTCTCCGACGGCGCACAGAGCCTCAAGCCGGAGCGCTTTGCGCAGATGGTACATGAAGCGCGCCGCATTGCCGAGGCGGTGGGGCGGACGGTGTAGGGTTGGTAGATTGGTCAGCGCCTCCTCCGCTTGGGCCGGTCTCCGACCGAGCCCGTGCGCTGATCTACCGCTCGGGCCGGTCTCTGACCGAACCCGCCACCTATTCATCCAGCGCTTGGGCCGGTCTCCTGACCGAGCCCGCCGTCGCACTACCAATAGCGCGCCATGCCCCAACCCTGTCGTTCATTCGAAAAAGCTCTTCCTGACTGCACCGTCGTCATCGCCGGCCTCGGGCTGATGGGCGGTTCGCTGGGATTGGCGCTGCGCGGCCACGTGCGGCGAGTCGTCGGCGTAGCCCGGCGTGCCGAGACCGTGCAACAAGCGCTGGCCATCGGCGCCGTCGACGCCGGGTACGCGACACTGGCCGAAGGCGCGGCCGAAGCCGACATCGTCGTGCTAGCCACACCGGTCAGCGTCATCTTGGCGCAGATCGAGGAGCTCCAGCGGCTGGCCGGGCAGGGCCTGCTACGCGATGGCGTGATAGTCACCGACATGGGCAGCAGCAAGGCGCAGATCTGCGACGCGCTGGACCGACTGCCCGCCAACGTGCAACCCATCGGCGCCCATCCCATGTGCGGCAAGGAGACCTCCGGGTTGGAGGTAGCTGAGGCGGATCTCTATCAGGGCGCTCCCTTCGTCCTCTGCCCGCTGCCGCGCACCGCCCCCCAGACTGTGACCCTGGTCAAGTCGCTGGCCGAGGCGGTGGGCGCAAGCCCGCTGGAGCTGGATCCCGTGCGCCACGACCGGCTGGCCGCAGCCATCAGCCATGCCCCCTACCTGGCCAGCCTGGCTACCTTCGCCGCGGCCAACGACGTGGCCCAGGCTGACCCCATGGCCTGGCGGCTGGCAGCAGGCGGCTTCCGCTCCACCACCCGCCTGGCCGGCAGCGACGACCAGATGATGGCCGACATCCTGCTCAGCAACCGCGATGCCGTGCTCGAGCAGTTGGACCACCTCCAGCGCCACCTGGCCTGTCTGGCCTCCCTCCTCACCACCCAAGACGCCGCCCGCCTGCGCGAGCTAGCCGCCTCCGCCCGCGCCGCGCGCAGCCAGTTTCTGGAGACATACGGAGGGTAGATTGGTAGATTGGTAGATTGGTAAATTAGTGGCCGTCACCTTCGACTACCCGACCAGTCTACCAATCTACCAGTCTACCAATCTACCAATCTACCTTTCTACCAACCCACCATGAACCTCCTCATCCACCCCACCCAAGAGCTCTACGGTTCCACCACTGTCCCCGGCGACAAGTCTATCTCCCATCGTGCGGCCATCTTTGCTGCGTTGGCCGAGGGGCGCAGCCAGGTGCGCAACTTCTTGCCCGGCGGCGATTGCCAGGCCACTCTGGGCGTGCTGCGCAGCCTGGGCGTCGCCATAGAGGAGGTGTCGCCCAGCGAGCTGCTGATCGACGGCGTCGGACTGCACGGTCTGCACGAGCCGGCCGCGCTGCTGGACTGCGTCAACTCCGGCACGACGATGCGGCTGATGGCCGGCCTGCTGGCGGGCCAACGCTTTTTCAGCGTGCTCAGCGGCAGTGCCCAGTTGACCAAGCGGCCCATGGCGCGCGTCGTCGAGCCGCTGCGCCAGATGGGTGCGTCGATCTGGGGCCGGCAGGGGGGCAAGCTGGCCCCGCTGGCCATCCAGGGTAGCCAACTCCATCATTTCGACTACAAAATGCCTGTCGCCAGCGCTCAGGTCAAGTCGGCCCTGCTGCTGGCCGGTTTGTACAGCGACGGTCTGGCCGTCGTGCGCCAGCCCGGCCCGGCGCGCGACCACACCGAGCGTATGCTGGCCGCCATGGGCGCGCCGATCCGCGTCTTGGGACCGGTCGTTACCAGTGAAAGCCCCAAGCGCGCCCTGGCGCCGCTGGACCTCACCGTGCCCGGCGACATCTCATCGGCCGCATTTATCTTGGCGGCCGGGCTGCTGGCGCCCAAGAGCCACATCACCGTCACCGGCGTGGGTGTCAACCCGACCCGCACCGGTATCCTGGACATCCTGCGGCTGATGGGCGCAGACATTCGTCTGGACAACCCGCGCGAGGAGGCCGGCGAGCCGGTGGCCGATCTGGTGGTGCAGCACAGCGAGCTGCGCGGCGCGGAGATCGGCGGCGACCTGATCGTGCGCGCCATCGACGAGCTGCCGGTGCTGGCCGTGCTGGCTACCCAGGCCCACGGCCGCACCGTGGTGCGCGACGCGGCCGAGCTGCGCGTCAAGGAGACCGACCGCATCGCCACCGTGGCCGCCGAGCTGCGTCAACTTGGCGCGCACGTCGAGGAATATCCCGACGGCTTCGCGGTCGAAGGCCCGGTTGAGTTGCACAGCGCGCCCGTCTGGAGCCACGGCGACCATCGGCTGGCCATGGCGTTGGCCGTGGCCGGGCTGGTGGCGTCGGGCCCGGTGTTGATCGAAGAGGCCGAGTGCATCAGCGATAGTTTTCCGGGGTTCGAGCGGGTGTTGCACATGTTGGGGGTGGAGATGGAGAGTACGGAGTGAGGAACGCATGACCTTCCTCACCGGCCTCCTCGGCTACCCCCTCGGCCATAGCGTCAGCCCGGCCATGCACAACGCCGCCTTCCGGGCGCTGGGATTGGACGGGCACTACGACGCGCTGCCTACGCCGCCGGAGCGGCTGGCCGAGACGGTGACCGGGCTGAGGGCGGCCGGCTACCGCGGCGTCAACGTCACGATTCCGCACAAGCAGTCCGTCATGCCGCTGCTGGACGAGCTGAGCGACGCCGCGCGGGCGATTGGGGCGGTGAACACGGTCGTTGTTGAGCCGGCGAATGGAGACCCGGTGAATGGAATTCACCGGCTGAACACGAAAAGGCCCCTCAGGGCCTGGGAGAGCACCTCCCCAGCGCCTGAGGGCGCTTCTCAAGTTCAGCCAGGGATTTCAATCCCTGGCCTACGCGGGGACAACACCGACTGGCTGGGTTTCCTGCACCCCCTGGACGCCCGCGGCTTCGACCTGGCCGGCAAATCGGCCCTGCTGCTGGGTGCGGGCGGCTCGGCCCGCGCCGTGGTCTACGCGCTGCTGCAGCGCGGCCTGGCCCGCCTGGCCATCTGGGCGCGCACCCCCGCCCGCGCCGCCGACCTGGCCCACCAAGCCCAGACCCTCTCCCCCTCATTAATCATTCACCAATTCACCAATTCACCATTCACCATTCACCATTCCCCGTTCACCACACCTGCACTGCGCGCAGGCGCAAGTGTTAACCATTCTCCGGCTCTGATCATCAACGCCACCCCCCTCGGCATGTGGCCCCACGTCGACGCCTCCCCCTGGCCCGTCGATCTGCCCCTGCCGCGCGGCGCGCTGGTCTACGATCTGGTCTACCGGCCGGAGCGCACGCTCTTCCTGCAACAGGCTGAGGCCGCCGGCTGCGCCACGCAAGGCGGGCTGGAGATGCTGGTGGTGCAGGGCGCGGCCGCGTTCGAGCTGTGGACGGGCCAGAAGCCGCCGCTGGACGTGATGATGGCGGCGGCGCGGGCGGCATTGGTTTGACAGAAGGAGACATTATCACATGCTACGCTTCCTCACCGCCGGCGAATCCCACGGCCCTGCGCTAACCGCCATCCTGGAGGGCATGCCGGCCGGGCTGCCCTTGTCCGCCGCTGACCTGGCACTCGATCTGGCCCGCCGCCAGACTTCCTACGGCGCGGGCGGCCGCATGAAGATCGAGCAGGACACGGCCCGCATCCTCAGCGGCGTCATGGCTGGCCAGACCACCGGCGCGCCCATAGCGCTGTGGATCGAAAACCGCGACTTCGCCAAGTGGCGCGAGCGGGACATCGAGCCCATGACCACCCCGCGGCCCGGCCACGCCGACCTCACCGGCGCGGTCAAGTACGGCTACCGCGACCTACGCCTGGCGCTGGAGCGGGCCAGCGCGCGCGAGACGGCCGCGCGCGTGGCCATAGGCGCGATCTGCAAGGCGCTGCTGGGCCAGTTCGGCGTCCAGGTGGGCAGCTACGTGACGGCCATCGGCGGCGTGGCCGCCGACCCGGCGCGGCTGGCTGAGCTGAGCTACGAACAGCGCTTCGAGCTGGCCGAGGGCAACGATCTGCGCTGCCCCGACGGGCCGGCTGTGGAGTTAATGCGCCAGCGCGTCTGGGACACCATGCAGGCTAAGGACACGGTGGGCGGCGTCTTTGAGGTGATCGCACTGGGCCTGCCGCCGGGGCTGGGCAGCCACGTCCATTGGGACCGTCGGTTGAGCGGCCGGCTGCTGGGCGCGGTCGGGTCGATCCATGCCATCAAGGGCGTGGAGATTGGGCCGGCCTTCGAGAACGCGGGGCGATGGGGGACGGAGGTTCACGACGAGATTTTTCTAGAGAGAGAGGAAGAAGCGATGGAAAGCGGGGAAAAGAGGGAAATGGAGGGGAAGAGCGGACGGCTGGTGCGGCGGACGAACCGGGCCGGCGGGCTGGAGGGCGGCATCACGACCGGCGAGCCGCTGGTGCTGCGCGTGGCCATGAAGCCGATCTCCACCACCCTCAACCCGCTTCGCAGCGTCAACCTGGCCACGGGCCAGGCGGACAGCACCACCTATGAGCGCAGCGACTTCAACGCCGTGCCGCGCGCCGGCGTGGTGGCCGAGACCATGGTCGCCTTCGTCCTGGCCGACGCCCTGCTGGAGAAGCTGGGCGGCGATAGCCTGGAGGAAATGCGG
>JBFYTD010000267.1:0-4301 GCA_041300885.1 Anaerolineae bacterium
CCCGCTGGCTGAGGCGCTTGAGATGGCGCGCGCCGGCGGCGCCACGATCTGGCTGGAGACAATCCGCGCCGTGCTGGCAATGACTGACATCCTGGCTGGAGACGTCGACGAGGCGGCTACGCTGGTGATGGATTCCTCTGCTACCCTGAACGGCTTGGAGTCCGTGGGCCGCCGTCTCCTGGCGTTGGCCCAGGGCGAGACGGCGCTGGCCCAGCGGGACGTCCCAGCGGCGCTGGCAGTCGTCAACCACGTGCTGGCGACGCTGCCTGAGTTGCAGGCATGGCAAGATCGCACCTTGCCGATGCTGCTTCATCTGCGAGGACGGGCGTTGGCTGTCGCCGGATGGCCCGGTGAGGCAGAGATAGCGCTGCAAGCAGCGATCCAACTGGCCCAGGCCTACAACATGCGTCCCCTTCAATGGCGTTGTCACGCCGAGCTGGCCCGGCTGGCGCTGGCGAGCAAGGACTACAGCACGGCAACAGCGCACCTGGCTGCAGCCAACGAGCTGATCGCCGACCTGGCCGCGTCTATCAATCAGGATGGACTACGCCGTCAATTCCTGGACGCAACAGCCAGAGCGCTGCCAATCCCACCGCCGCTGACTGCGCTGCAACAGAGCAAGTTGGCGGCAGGCGGCCTTACCCAGCGCGAGCGCGAAGTGGCGCTGCTGGTGGCTCAGGGCAAGAGCAACCCCGAGATCGCCGCCGAGCTGTTCATCACCGTTCGCACCGTCAAATCTCACATTACCAACATCCTGACCAAAATCGACCTGAGCTCCCGCAGCCAGCTTGCTGTCTGGGTTGTCGAGACCGGCTTGCAGCATCATCCCGGCGCAGACAGCGGCTGACGAGTCCAGAAAACCTCGTACCCCACGGCCTGAAGTCTCGTACCATCGTCCGATGCCGGCCGGACCGCCTTCTGGTATAGTGATGTCATCAAACTCAGTGACATGCTCGAACAGAAGGAGACACGACGATGGCTCAGGCACAACTACTCACGGCGACAATACCCATGCGCGATGACTTGATTGATGCATTGGCGGTTCCGGATCTGACGCACGACGAAGCGGGCGCCATGGCGCGCAAGGAGCTCCAGTGCTTCCTTGCGCTGGTCGAGACGCTTTCGGGCGACGACTGGGAGCAACCCACCGACTGCACGGAGTGGAGCGTGCGTGACATCCTCGCCCACCAGGCCGGCGCTTACGCAGGTTACACCAGTTGGAGCGAGTTCGGACGCCAGGTCACTGCCCGACCTGCGCCGGGTCAGATGCAGGTCGATGCGCTGAACCGGCGGCAGTTGGCCGACCGGGTTGGCCGCACGCCCGTTGAACTCATTGGCGAGCTGCGTGCGGTAGGCCCCAAGGCGATTCGCACTCGTCAGCGCTTGCCGTGGCCGTTGCGCAAATTGCCCGTCCCCTTTGGACCGCCTCTGGGCACGGTCAAGATCGAGTATCTGACGGACATGCTCTACACCCGCGACACCTGGATGCACCGGGCCGACATCGCGCAGGCCACCGGCCGGCCGTTCGTGCAGACCGCCCAACACGATGGCCGCGTGACGGCCCTGGTGGTGCGGGACCTGGCGCACACGCTCAAGGGTATGTTGAGGGGCCGCACGGTGGTGTTCAATCTGGGCGGCGCAGGCGGCGGTCGCTACCGCATTGGGACTATGGCCGAACCAACCATCATCGTGAAGATGGACGTGGTCGACTTCCACCGGTTGGCGTCGGGACGTCTGACACCAGAGGCTGTCAGGGGGCAGGGACGGGTCACTCTAAGCGGCGACCGCAGCTTTGGCGACGAGGTCTTGGCCGCGACATCCGTGCCGTACTAGATTCAACCACAGGTGCCGGTCGCTTTCAAGTGCCCGGCACCTGTGTAGTTGCGATCACACAGAGAAACCGGTTGAGATCCTATTCCTCCGCCAGTTTGGCGTAAACGTAGGTGTCGGTCCAGAGCGGTTTGCCGGCTGCATCGCGGCGGAAGAAGACGTTCTGCCTGAGCAGCCCCTCGCGACGGAAGCCGATCTTCTCCAACAGCTTCCACGAGGCTGTGTTCTCCGGGTTGCAGTGGGCCACGACCCGATGCATGCCGCCAGCAGTCAAGGCGCGCCGCACCAGCGCACCGGCGGCCTCCGACCCGTAGCCCTGGCGTTGGTAGGCTGGGCTGAGGATGAAGCCCAGCTCGCAGGTCAGATGCGCATGCGGCTCGATCTGCTGGAAATAAAGCTGGCCGATAACCTTGCCGGCAGCTTGCAGCTCCAAGGCCCAGAAGTCCGGCGATCCAGCCATGTCAGCTGCGCGCTGAACGGCCTGTGCGCGGTCGATGGGCTCACCCGGCTCGAAGCGGTAGACCTGGGGGTTCGAGAGGTAATTGTACAGGTCGTCGGCATCTTCGGGTCGAAAGTGACGGATGGTTAGCCTGGGGGTGTTGAGAGCCGTCAAGAAATCCGATTTCTCCGAAGAAATCGGATTTCGCGTGCCCGCCACGAGCCGTTCCTCCAGCGCGTCGAACTCCTCGCGGGTCAGGCCGAAGAGCAGGTCGTCGCAGAAGCGGCCGTCGGTGTAGTTGTGGCGGCGGATGCGGCCCTCCGGCTGGCAGCCGAGGCGCGCTGCGTGGTCGATCATCGCCTGGTTGGTCTCCAGACAGCGAATGTTGTACTTTTGGAAGCGCAGCTCGTGGAAGGCGTAGCGCAGCACGAGAAGCTTGGCATCGAAGCCATAGCCGCGGCCGCGATAGGCCCGGTAGATGCGCGAGCCGGTCTCGAACGTGCCGTTGCGCTGGTTCATGGAGTGGATATTGATGCCGCCCACCAGCTCGCCGTCCAGCGTCTCGATGGAGAACATGATGCGCTCGTGGCGGTGGCCGAACTCGGCATAGCGCTCGGCGAAGACCTGCGCGTCCTGCTTCGACTTAGGCAGGTCCATGCCCGCGTTGAGCATGCGCACAGCCTCGCTGTCCGAGCGCTCCTCGGCCAGCCATAGGGCCACGTCGTCCACGTGCATGGGGCGCAGCCGGATGCGTTGGCTTTGCCAATAATAAGGTTCTGCCACGGCGCTACTCCAGGTGATCTCGTTCTTGCTTGCGCTAGACGCGCAACTGGCTGCACTCGCTGGTACTGGGCCGTCAGCGACGCCCGCATTGTAACCAAAATCGTGCCCACATCCAAACGAAAACTCCCCCGGCAAGGGGGGAGTTTGTTACTGGCCCTTTGGGCAGGCTTTGGCCTGTATCGGCGTTAACCACCGCCAATACAGGTGGGCCTGATTGGCGGGCGGGAAATCAGGATCAGTCCTCCAGCGAGTGACAGCTCAGGCACATTGGGTTGGTGAAGCTCTCGTGATCAGCCGGGAAGGGCTTGATGCTGCCGGTGTAATGGCAGGCCAGGCACTGGTTCTCCTGCCCCTCGATGGAATGAGGTATGCCAGGAGCATCCGAGGCTACGGGCGCTGGGGTAGTCTCTGGCAAGGGTGCTGCCGCCGGGGTGGTTCCTGCCACCGGAGTCTCCGATCCGGCTTGCGCCGGCTTGTGACACGTCTGGCACGTATCGCTGGTGCGTCCGGCGTGATCGGCCGGGAACGGCTTGACCCCGGTCTCTCCATGGCAGAGCACACAGTCCTCGCGACCTTCAACCGGGTGCGGGATGGCCGGTGGACCGCCCGCTGCCGGCGGTTGTGTCGGCTGGGCCGTGGCGTCCGTTTCCGGCGTCGGACTGGCGCTGGCGGGGGTTGGCTGCTCTGTCACCGGTGCCTGGTGACACTGCGTACACATGGTGATATCGAAGCTGGCATGGCCCTCTGGCGCAGGGATCACGCCTGCTGGCCCATGGCAGGTCAGACAGTTCGTATCAGTCGAGACGGGATGAGGCACGGGATTCGGCTGGCCGGTGCCAGGCTCTCTGGGCGGCGCTGCCAACTCCCGAATCGCCGGGGCGTTCAGGCCGGCAAAGACCCATTCGGTGCCGTGACAGGCGCTGTTAGAACAGAAGCTGGTGTTGGAGGCGCCGCCCGGATCGCTGATCGTATGGCAGTCGGCGCAGGTGCTGTCGAAGCGAAAGCGGTGTTCCGATAGCCAGGTCGTGGTGAGATGTGTCTCCGGCTCGTTGCTGGGCGGCCACGCGCTGACGGTTGGCATGGGCTGGCCTGGCAGGGCCACTTGAGGGATAGCGTGGCAGATGTTGCACTCCAGCCGTATGGCCTCGTTGTCCTTGCTGAGGTGATGGCCATCATGACAGCGGAAGCAGACGGGAAAGTCCCGTTGGCCGACTTTGTTGCGAGGCGACTGCCAGGTGACATTCATGAA
>JBFYTD010000268.1:0-7977 GCA_041300885.1 Anaerolineae bacterium
TCCACGCGCGACGACCTGGTGGCGCATCTGACGGTGACACGCGCCAGCGCCAGCCTGCTGCTGCTTAGCAGCCGCGGCCGCGCCTTTCGCATCCCCGTGGACAGCCTGCCCCTGACCGAGGTGCGGGGCCGCGGCGCCTCGCTGCCCGAGCGGCTGCTCTTCACTGAAGACGAGACCGTGGCGGCCGTACTGGCTCTGGACGACGAGCAAGACCCCCGCAACACGGTGCTGATCGGCACCCAAAACGGCTGGCTGCGCTCCCTGCACCGCAACTACGTCGGCCCGCGCCTGCAGCCGGGCACGCTGCTCAGCGACCCCAAGCGCGGCGGCCCGCCGGCCGTGCTGACTCTATCCGACGGCAACAGCGAGGTGTTGATGGTGTTGCGCAGCGGGCTGGGCTATCGCTTCTCCGAGCGCTTGATCAACCGCGAGGGGGTGCGCGGCATCCAGACCCGGCCCGACGACTACGTGGTCGGCGTGGTCAGCATCCAGGGCGACGAGGACGAGGTGCTGCTGGTGACGGCCGATGGCCAGGGCACCCGCCGCCAGATGGCCGGCTTTGCCAACAACAAATCGCCCGGCGGCCAAGGCAAGGTGATCATCAAGAGCGACGCACTGGCCGGCGCGGCCAGGGTAGGCGGCAACGACGAGGCACTGTGCATCAGCGGCTTCGCCAAGATCATCCGCTTTGCCGTCGACGAGGTTCCGGCCAAGAGCGGCAACGTGCAGGGGGTCAACATCCTGGACACGCGCGGCGACAGCCTGGCGGCGTTGGTCGGGCTGACTCCGCCGGCCACCGCGCCGGTCGAGGAGGCATGATGGCTGCGCCGCAACACGTCTACGTCCGGCCGCCCGACGCATCATTTCAGCACGCGCTGGGCCAGCCGTCCGGCCAGCCGGCCATCGACGTGGCGCTGGCCCAGGCGCAGCACCGCCTGTTGACGGCCGCGCTGCGCGCCGCCGGTCTGACGGTGACCGAGCTGCCGGCCGCGCCCGGCCATCCTGATGCCTGCTTCGTGCAGGATATTGCGCTGCTGCTGCCGGGCCTGGCCATCCTGGCACGGCCGGCGGAAGCCTCACGTCAGGCTGAGGTTGAGCTGTTCCGCCCCCATCTGCCGCCGAGTCTGGCGGTGGTGACGATCGAAACGCCGGCCACGCTGGAGTGGGGCGACGTGCTGCGCCTTGGCGACACGCTGTACGTGGGCCAGTCGGCGCGCACCAATGCGGCCGGCGCAGCTCAGGTGGCCGCCGCCGTCCAGCCGTTGGGTCTGCGGGTCGAGACGCTGCCCGTGCCGCGCGGGCTGCACCTACTGAGCGGCGTCAACAGCCTGGGCAAGGAGCCGACCGGCGAGCGCGAGGTGTTAGTGGCCTGGCCGGATTACGCCGTGCTGCCCCCGTTCAGCGGCTGCGACGTGATCGTCGTGCCCGAAGAGGAGGGGCCGGCCGCCAACTGCCTGGCCCTGGGCGACACAGTGCTGGTGCCGGCCGGCTACCCCCGCACGGCCGCGCAGATCTGGCAGCGCGGCTACAAGGTGCTCAGTGTTCCCCTCAGTGAATACGCCAAGGCCGACGGTGGGATGACCTGCCTGTGCGTGCTGGGGTGAAAAAGCTGCCGGTCAGGCTGTCGGGGACAACCTGACCGGCGTGGAAGCACGGACGACTGGTACCCAAGAGCGTACATAACTCCCCAGTGCCCGCTCCCGTCGGTTCACGGAACCGACGGCGCGGCAGGTGCAAGTGTCATGGATCTGCCGGGAGCAGGTAAGCCAGCTTGTACCAGATGGGTCAACAGCGCAAGGTTAGCGCTCGATGCGGAAGGAGACCTCGCCGCGCACCCGATATACCTCGACATCGTTGTCCTTCATGCGGATGTCGAACTCCTTGATGCCGATGCGGGTGATACCGCGCAGGGTGGCCTTGGCCTCGGAGACCAGGTTCATGGCTGCAGCCTCCCAGCTATCGGGCGACTCGCCGACCAGGTCGATGATCTTGATGATGGACATGGTGTACCTCCTTGTACAGCACAGAACCAGGGAAACATGGGGTTGATCGGAAAGAAGAGGCAGCGCCTTAGAAGCGACTACCAGCACCTTTCACTTGTGAATGATAACACCAATTGACGTACCTGTCAATCGGATTCCGGTTATCCGACTTGCCAGCCGCGCTGCAACCGGCTATAATCCCAGCAATTCCTGTTGCTCTCCGATCTCAGCGCTATCAGACCCGAAAGGCAGGCAGGCGCATGACAGTTCTGGCAGTCTTCAGCAACAAAGGTGGCGTGGGCAAGACGGCCACGGCTGTCAATCTGGCCTATCTGGCCGGCCAGGCTGGCGTCCGCACGCTGCTCTGCGACCTCGACTCGCAGAGTTCGGCCACATTCTACTTCGGCGCCACCCCGCAGCTGAAGGGCAGCGCCCGAAGCTTTGCCAAAGGGGGCAAGACGGTGCTGCGCAGCGTCCAGCCTACGGCCTACGACAACCTGGACATCCTGCCGGCCGACCTCAGCCACCGCAACCTGGTCCTGGCTTTCGAGGAACTGAGCCACTCCAAGCGCCGCTTGGCGCAGATTCTGGAGCCGCTGCAAGAACGCTATGCGCTGTTGATCCTGGACTGCCCGCCGACCATCGGGCTGCTGGCCGACAACGTCTTCAACGTAGCCGACCGCCTGCTGACGCCGCTGGTGCCGACAACACTCTCTTTCGAGGCGCACCGCCAACTGCTGGCCTTTGCGCGCGAGGATGGCCACAAGGATCGGATGATCTTGAGTTTTCTCTCCATGGTCGACCGGCGCAAGAAGTTGCACCGCGAACTGGCCGCCGCCGCCGCATCCCAATTCCCCGGTATGCTGGCCACGGCCATCTCCTACACCGCCCACGTGGAGCGCATGGGCATCCAACGCGAGCCGGTGCCAATCTTTGCCCCCCGCTCCGAAGCCGCCAGGGCCTACCATGCCCTCTGGAGCGAAGTGGCAGCACGCCTGTGGCCGGCTCTAAATCAGTCACGCCAGTAGCGTGACCTGCGAGTTGGCTGGTTGGTCGCCTGCACCGGTTTGCCAATCTTCTCCCATTGCGGTATAATCCATCCGTCGTTTTCCAGACCTTTCTTCGCCCTCGAAAAAGGCATTGTCATGTCCGAACCTATGACCGGAACAAGCGCAGAGGCTTGCCGGCTGTGGACAGATCAGACCACAGAGGGTGCTACCCACCGACCCGCTATGCAAACGTGACATAGCGGGTTTTTGATTCTACGGTTTTCGGTCAAGCTCAGGGAACGCAACGACCGCAGCGCTCGCCGCCCGACCAATCAACCAATCACCAATCTACCAGTTCATCAACCCACCAACCCATCGTTCGACAAGGAGGTCAACCCTATGATCGCTGGATTCAACGACCGAGTGGCCCGCATCGACCTGACTACAGGCGATGTCAGCTATGAGCAGCTCAACCCTGAGGATGTGCGCAAGTACCTGGGCGCCCGCGGCTTGGGCGTCAAGTACGTGCTGGACAACGGCCCGGATGTCGAGGCGTTCTCGCCCGACAACCTGCTGTGCGTGATGAATGGCCCGCTGACCGGCACTGAGGTCAAGATGAGCGGCCGGCTGGCCGTGGTCACCAAGTCGCCGCTGACCGGCACCGTCACCGACAGCCACATGGGCGGCTGGACGGCGGCCAAGCTCAAGTGGGCCGGTTTCGACGGCCTGCTGATCAAGGGCAAGGCCGACAGTCCCGTCTACCTCTACGTCGAGGACGGCGAGGTAAGCATCCACGACGCCTCGGCCGTCTGGGGCATGGACACCGACGACGCTATCAAGGCGCTTCAGAACGACCGCGGCGCGGACTGCTCGGTGATGGCCATCGGCCCGGCCGGCGAGAACCTGGTGCGCTACGGCAACTTCATGAACGAGAACGAGCGCTGGCGTCGATCATGAACGAGGCTGTGGTGACAGCCCCGCGCAAGGGCGGTTTGAGCGTCTACGGCACCAACGTGCTGATGAACATCGTCAACACGGTGGGCGCGCTGCCCGCAAAGAACTCACAGAGCACCTCGTTCGTCGACGCCGAGAACACCTCGGGCGAGTGGGTCAAGGAAAACATCCTGATCAACGACCCGACCTGCCACGCCTGCCCGGTGGCCTGCAAGAAAGAGTACGAGGTCAAAGAGGGCAAGTGGAAGGTCAAGGGCGAGAGCTTTGAGTATGAGCCGGGCTGGGCGCTGGGCGCCAACTGCCTGAATGGCGATGGCGAGTCTATCGCCTACATGATCAACCAGTGCAACCGCTTCGGTATGGATAGCATCGAGATGGGCAACGTGCTCTCCATGTGCATGGAGGCCACCGACAAGGGCCATCTCAACGGCAACGGCCTGCACTGGAGCGACGCCGACGCCATGGCGGCCATGATCGAGCGCATCGCCTACCGCCAGGACGACCTGGCCTGGAAGCTGGGCGAGGGCGCCTACGGCGGCGCCGTCCTCTTTGGCGACCCCGATATCGCCATGAGCGTCAAGGGCCAGGCTATCCCGGCCTATGACCCGCGCGGCATCAAGGGCATGGGCATCGGCTATGCCACCAGCAACCGCGGCGCCTGCCACCTGCGCGCCTACACCCCGGCCGCCGAAATCGTCGGCAACGTGCTGGGGCCAGCCGAGGTGGTGGACCGCCTGGCTTGGGAGGGCAAGGGCAAGCTGACGGTCATCTTCCAGAACGTCCACACCATGACCGACTGCCTGGACGTGTGCAAGTTCAGCACCTTTGCCGAGAGCCTGGACAACTTCGCCGAGCAGTACAGCACCTTCACCGGCGTGCCAACGACGGTGGCTGACCTGCTCACGGCAGGCGAGCGGGTATGGAATCTGGAGCGCTACTACAACAATCTGAACGGCTTCCGCGAGGGCAGCGACTACCTGCCCAAGCGCTTCACCACTGTGCCGGCCGACGGCCAGGGCTCCGAGGGCAGCCTGTGCGAGATCGACCTGATGCTCGAGGAGTACTACGCCGAGCGCGGCTGGGTCAACGGCGTCGTGCCGGAGAGCAAGCTGAAGGAGTTGGAGATCATCTGAGGCCAGGGAACGAGGGAAATCAGGGAACTGAGGGAACTCACCTTGTAGCCGGTCACTGATAGCTGATGAGCGACAGGCGGAAGAGGGTCATGCAGACTCTCTTCCGCCTGTTTGTTTCTGCACGATAGGCATGTCACGCTGAGGCCGCCGAAGCGTCCCGGTCCGGGCAACGTCGAGCGAGACCCTTCGCAGAGCCTCAGGGTGACGGGGTAGCGGCTGTGCTGTGCTCCACCGCGGCCAGCAGACGTTCCGGCCGGCCTTTCCATTCGTCAATGCTGGCGCGGCCTTCAACCAGGTCCAGCAACACGCGTGCTAAGGTATCGTTGACCGGCGCGGGCAGGCCCAGCTCGCGCGCCTGGGCGGCCACGGCGCCGTTGAGCCAGGCCACCTCGGAGCGGCCGCGCGGCTGGGGCCGTAGATCGTAGACCAGCGAAGGGGGCTTGCTGCCGCGGCCGCCGGCAATGAAGCGCCCCATGACGGGCCGCACCAACCCCACTGGCAGACGGCGCACCAGCGCGCCGACCAAGGCCATGGGATAGCCGGCCAGCGGCACGGGCGTGAGGCCCAGCGCCCGCATCACCGCCAGCGCCTCGCGCCAGGCCAACACCTCCAGCCGGGCCAGGCTGGGCTGGGCGAAGACCTCGGCGGGGGTCATGTCCAGGATGGCTGCCTGAGCGTTGGCCAGCATGTTCATCAGCAGCTTGGTCCACTTCAGGGCGGGACCGTCGGTGAATATCTGCACGGTGAAGCCGGCGCCAGCGAACAGCGCCGCGACCTGCTCCGGCCGGCCTGCGCCGCGCCAGGGCGCCACAGCCAGACGATGCGAGGCGCGCGCCACCTTGACGTGGCCGGGGCCGAGCACCTCGACCGGCGTGGTCAGCGAGCCGGCCAGGATCGGGGCCGGCAACGACTCAGCCAGTACAGCCTCGTTGCCCACGCCGTTCTGGATGCTCATAAGAGGCGTAGCAGTCGAATGGAAGGGATGCAGCGTCTCGACGACGGTGGCTGTGTCGAAGGCCTTGACGGCCAGCACGGCGAGGTCGAACGACGCATCGCGATAGGCTTCGGCCGGCGAGGAGGCGATGCGCACTGCGGGCGCGATGGTGTGGCCATCGGCCTCGACCAGGCGTATCCCCCGCGCTTGCAGCGCGACAGCGGTCTCCGGCCGGTCCAGCACGGTGATGGCATGGCCGGCTGTTCCCAGGCGCGCGGCCAACAGACAGCCGATGGCCCCGCCGCCGATGATCAGGATGTTCATGCTTGGCGCTGGATAGAACTAATGCGCGCCAGCCTTGGGGTGTTTGAAGTCGACGCGGCGTTCGGTGCCATGCAGCAGACGCTCCAGATTGGGGCGCAGCGAGATGGCGATCATGGCCATCGCGGGCACAGCAAACAACAGGTGGCTCAGCGGCGTTACGGCCGGATTGATCGCGTGCAGCAGCAGGATGGTCACGACCGACCCGATACCAACGCTAAGAGTGGCAACCGAGGCAATGCGCCCAATAAAAAGGATCAGCACGAACATGGGCACCACGATGGCGCCGGCCACCGGGTTCAGCGCCAACAGCGCGCCGGCGGCTGTGCTGCCGCCCGCTCCGCCCTTGAAGCCCAGAAAGAGCGACCAGTTGTGCCCGGCCACGGCGGCCGCGCCGGCCAGCGCGGCCGCGGCCTCGTCGCCAAACACGGCACGCATCAGCAGGACCGAAACAGCGCCCTTGGCAAAGTCCAACAGCCCGGTGATCAAACCAAGCTTTGCGCCCAGCGCACGGTAGACGTTGGTGCCGCCGGTGCGGCCGCTGCCGATCGCGCGCACATCGATCCCTTTCAGGCGGCCAAACAGGTAGCCGATGGGCAAGCTGCCAATCAGGTAACCAATCAATATCGACACGACATAGGTGGAAATGTCCATAGCTTATCTTCCCCGGCAGCAGAGATCGTTTCAAACAGGCTGCATTGCCTCTGGCCGGCTTGGTCCCTTTTACTTGATCAAACGATGTTGGATTGTATAACCCCCCACGGGTCAGAAAGATACGCGGTCTGCCAGGCAGTCAGTCAACTGCAAAGGCGCGTTGAGCGCCAGTTTGGAGAAATAGGTCGAGCCGGTCCAGCGACGTCAACGGAGTGTCCATACCTTGCAGCCAACGGATGTCGCGCCCGTTGCGTAAGATCATCAAATCCTGCCGCACCTGACCAGCGCCATTCAGTAGAACCACGGCAGCCCGCGGCTCCTGGGCCAGGGCGGCCGCCAGCGCGCTGTCTACCGTAGCTGCATCCGGCAGGCTGATGTCGATGTGTCGCACGCCGGACTCGCCGCGCAGCGTGCCATGAAGCTGCACCAGCATAGCTCAGCGACCACCGCCAACAGGCGGGAAGATGGCGATGTTAGCGTTGACAGGAATCACCGTGCTCAAACCGTCGCCAAAGGCAATGCTGCGACCGTTGACAAAGATCTGGATGCGCTGCAAGAGGTTGCCCTGCTCGTCCACCATCTCCGGCCGCAGGTCGGGCCAGCGCGTCACCATCTCGTCCACCAGCTCGCGCACGGTCTGGCCCGGCCCGGTTTCAACCGGCGCCAGGGCTCCGCCGACGATGGGTCGCAGGGTTGCGTAGACTTTGACTTGCATGGAAATCTCCGGAGAAGGGTAGATTGGGATATTGGCAGATTGGTGGGCTGGTAAACTGGTAGATTGGTGGAGCGATAGAGTAGTCGATAAGCCGCCTCACATAGCACACACCCAATTCACCAATCTACCAATCTAACAGAGTACCCGTATTTCTCTACGGACACTGCACCACACCCTGCGCCCACAGACAGCCGCCGCAAGCCGGGAAATCGTTGCCGAAGCAGTCCTCCACGTTGGACTCGGACATGTCACAGCCGCCGCAGAAGGTGCAGGGCGGGAAGGCAAAGCTCTGCAC
>JBFYTD010000269.1:0-4290 GCA_041300885.1 Anaerolineae bacterium
AGGTCGCCCGCTCGCTCGATGGCTGGCCCGGCTGTGATCTTCATGGCCACGCCCATTTCATTGGCCAGGACGTGCGCTAGAGTCGTCTTGCCCAAGCCCGGCGGGCCATAGAGCAGCACGTGGTCCAGCGACTCGCTGCGCTGCTGGGCGGCCTGTAAGAGAATCTCCAGGTTGTCGCGCAGCCGGTCCTGGCCGATCATCTCGTCCAGGCGCTTAGGGCGCAGGGCAGCGTCCAGCGCGGCTTCTTCAGGGCGCTTACGGGCGGAAACGGTGCGGTCGTCCATGGGTACGGTCGTTGTTCGTGCGGCCGTTGTTCGTGCGGCCGTGAGGTCGTTTGTTCGTGAGAGCGTGCGGTCGTTTGGCTGGCTGGGCCAGTGCATCGAGATTATACCAGACTGGGGACATATTCAAGAAACGAACGGCCGGAACAAAACGAAAGCCCCGCCTGGTGACCAAGCGAGGCTTTACGACACGACCGTACGATCTTACGACCGAACGAACGACCACACGAACAAACGATCTCACGACCTACAGCCAGCGCTGGTCCTCCAGGAACTGGGTCAGGCCGCGGATGCGGAAGCGCTTGCCGTTGTAGGCCAGCATTGCATAGTACAGCGGCAGCAGCCAGAGCGCAATGCCCACCGGCAGCAGCAGACACAGGCACAGGATGGCGATCCAGCCCACCGTGATCCAGGACATCATGTAGATAAAGCCCAGGGTCCAGATGATCAGGCCCACTGCCAGCGATTGCACGGCGTGGTAGCGTTGGAAGGGCCGCTTCTTGCTGGTCTCTGAGATCAGCAAAATGACCGGCAAAATGAAGCCCAATGGGAAGATCAACTGGCTGGCATACGCCAGAGCCGCCATGATGCGGTCGTCGTTGGTGGCGTCCGGGTCAAACGCCCGGCTCTCGGTCAGGCGGTCGGTCAGTGTCTGCTTGCGGGCGCCGTCCCCCTGGCGGGGCGGAGCGTTGACAGGCACGGGCAAGCCGCCTACCTCGGCCGGCTGCTCGTCGGCGGTCAGCGTCTCGGCGATATCCGCGGCCTGCGCGCTGCCAGCGTCAGCCAACGTCTCAATAGCTGCCTCAGCCTCGGCCGCAGCATCGGCGGCTGCCTGGCTGCCAGCGTCCACTGTGGCGTCGATGCCTGCCAGCGTCTCCTCGATCTTGTCGCCGCCGTCCTGCGGCGTTGCGCCCTCCAGGGGCGTCTCGTTCTCGTTCACATCTGCCTCCTAAGTCAAGCCTCATCGCTGGCGCACCTGCGCAGCGTAGTCGCACTGTCGATTTCTAACCCACTATACGCTTCACTTCCCTCAAGGTTGCACCCACCCGCGTCAAGTTTTCTGCCATTTACCAATTCACCATTCACCAATTTACCATTCACCAATTTACCAACTTACCATTCCCCTATGCTACAATCCATGCCACAGAGGTTCTCAGCCATGATACGCACAATTTTTATGGGCACTCCCGACTTCTCCGTGCCAACCCTGGCAGCCTTAGTGCAGGGCGGCTACGACCTGGTGGCTGTCGTCACGCAGCCTGACCGGCCGGCCGGCCGCGGCCGGCGGCTGGAACTGTCGCCGGTCAAAGCGTTTGCGGTGCAGCACGGCCTGCTTGTCTTGCAGCCCCCAACCCTCAAAGCGCCCGAGGCTGTGGCCGAGCTGGCCGGGCTGCGGCCAGACGTGATCGTGGTGGCCGCCTTTGGGCAGATTCTGCGGCCGGCAGTGCTGGAACTGCCGACCCACGGCTGCATCAACGTCCACGCCTCGCTGCTGCCGCGCTGGCGGGGCGCTGCCCCTGTGCAGGCGGCCATCCTGGCCGGCGACCAGGTGACCGGCAGCACAATCATGCGCATGGACGCGGGCATGGACACGGGGCCGATTCTGGCCCAGGCCGCGCTGGCCATTCAGCCTGACGACACGGGCGGCACATTGACCGCCCGGCTGGCGCAGCAGGGCGCCGAACTGCTGGCCGAGACTCTACCCCGTTGGCTGGCCGGCCAGATCACCCCGCAGCCCCAGGACGCCAGCCTGGCCACACTGTGCCGGCCGCTGCGCAAGGAGCAGGGGCTGATCGACTGGACGCGGCCGGTCAGCGAGATCGCCCGGACCGTGCGGGCCTTCAACCCCTGGCCGGCCGCCAGCACGGCCTGGCAGGGGCAGCAACTCAGAATCTTGCAGGCCGCAGCCCTGACCGGCCAGGCCGGTGAGGAGCCGGGCCGGGTCATACAGGTCGCTGGGTCCTTGGTCGTGGCGACCGGCGACGGCCTGCTTCGGCTGGAGGAGGTGCAGCTCGCCGGCCGCGCGGCTATGTCTGCCCACGACTTCGCTCGCGGCCAGCGCAACTTCGTTGCTAGTCGCCTTGGCTAAGTCCTTAGTCGCTATTCTCCCAATTCACCAATTCACCAATTCACCAATTCACCAGTTTACCAATTTACCATTCCTCCTCCCCCATTCCCAAAGCCAGCATTTGGCGTTTCCCCCACCCCGTGCTATAATCTTTTTCGTCTCGGGGCGTGGCGCAGACTGGTAGCGCGCTTGAATGGGGTTCAAGAGGTCGGAGGTTCAAATCCTCTCGCCCCGACCAACAAAAAACACGGGTCGCTGACTTGACTCGGTAGTGTCCTGGGCCGATGGCAACAGCGCTGTCGGCCCTTCTTTTTGTTCAGCTCACGTGTCGCTTGAGACTTTTTATGGACGCAACTCAACCTTCCAAGTGGCGCAGCCGCTTCTCGCCAGAGGAGCTACAGCTTCTTCAACGTGTCGAATGCAGCATGTCCTTGACGGCTGACATCAGCCGCGCCGATGTCATGCTGCTGGTGCAGGAGGAAGATGCCGCCTTGGTTGTTGCCCAGGCCCAGCCCCATTCCATCGCCTCATTGTATCGCAGTCCATGGATTGACCGGCTGCTGCCGTTCAGTGAACACCCTCTGTTGGCGGCGGGCCTGTGCGATGGCCGCAGAACTTCTGAGCATCGCCGTAACCTGTTGGAACAGGGCACACCGATTGTCGAACAGGTGCTGCCGATAGTCTCTGAGGCCGGCCGCTCGATCGCAGTGCTTCAGATTGAGACCAACCTCATCGCCTGGGAGCGGCATCGACGGCGCCATCAGGCCTTTCGCTCGGCTGTTGGCTGGCTGCAGGAGATGACCCTGCGCGGCGAAATTGCCTGTGCTCAGCAGCTTAGCCCCTTCGGCGAGTGGGACGGCGTTCTGTTTGTCGACCCGGAGTACCGCATCCGTTACCTCAGCGGCATCGCTAACAACCTCTATCGACGGCTCAACTATCTGAATGACCTGCAAGGGGAGCACATCGGCGACCTGAACACCAAGGACGAGCTGCTGGTGCGCCAGGCGTTCGAGACCAATGACTGCTACGAACACGAAGTGATGGAGGGCAGCCGCTACTGGAACCGCAAGGTTGTGCCGTTGCTCAGCTATGAGAGCGGCCGCTGGCCCTTTGTCGCCAAGACCCCCAAGCCCATGCTGCGCGGCGCGCTGATTTTGGTGCATGACGAGACCGAAGAGCGGGAGAAGGCGGTCGAACTGCACGTCAAGTCGACTATGATCAAGGAGGTCCACCATCGGGTCAAGAACAACCTGCAAACGGTGGCCTCCATTCTGCGCATGCAGAGCCGGCGGGCCGAGAATCCTGAGGTTCAAGTGCAGCTCAACGAGGCGGTCAACCGGGTGCTGGCGGTGGCAGTCATCCATGAATTCCTCTCGCGCGATGACGACCAGGCCATCAACATCCGTGATGTGTGCCAACGCATCGTGACCCAGACGCAGCGCGCGGCGGTGACGCCAGACAAGCAGATCACACTGCGGGTCCAGGGCCCGCCGATTTATCTACCCAGCCAGCAGGCTACTGCCTGCGCCCTGGTAGCCAATGAATTGGTGCTGAATGCGCTGGAGCACGCCTTCGCCGGTCGCGAACAGGGCACGGTGCTGATGCAACTGGCCGACGAGGGCGATCAGGTGGTGTTGGAGGTGATCGACGACGGCGTCGGCCTGGAAGAGACGGCCGGGCAAGAGCCCACCAACAGCCTGGGATTGACCATAGTGCGCACACTGGTCGAGGGTGACCTGAAGGGCCAGCTTGTGATGGAGCGCGCCGATCCTGGCACGCGCGTCGTTGTCCGTTTTGGCAAAGAGGTGCGCAGCGGGGGCGAATCTGGCACGCGTTAGACGCCGCAGGGCATGACCCTCCGATGTCTCTGAACGTTCACTGACCGTGGCGCGAATTGCCAGCTAGCCCCCTCTGACGTATACTTCGTTGCAGTTTACACAA
>JBFYTD010000270.1:0-4230 GCA_041300885.1 Anaerolineae bacterium
GCCGAAGACTATTGTCCGGGTACCACGGATCTCAAGGTTGCCGCACAAGGCAAGGGCGTATTTGAGAACTTGGGGACAGTCGAGATCGTTGGCCTTGTCAGTTGCGGCGGATGTCCCGGAGGCAACATTGAATATGCCCAGGCCGTTAAAGAGCAATATGTTAAGGATTTTCTGAAACACCTCAATACCAAAGCTATCCAGACGGCTGGGTTTAATCTGGTGGTTGATTTTGCCGGCCGCACCCGATTCCTTGACAGCCTTGGCGATGCGCTCGGCGTCGAACTTACCGGCCGCCCAGGCGGTCAGTACGCTCATACCCTCGGCGTCGGCCACCAAGAGCCAGCCGGGCAGGCCGCTGCTCTCGACTTCGTTGGCCACGCTGAAGTAGGTGATGCTGAAATTCGTGGTTACCATCAGCGGGCTGTCCGGGCCAGGGTTGTTGATCGGGTAGACGCCCGGCTCGACCTGGATCGGCTTCTGCGGGTCGGTGTAGACGTTTTCGCGCAGGACCAGCAGGGCGTAGGCGCTGGCAGGCGTGAAGTGGCTCAGCACCACGATGCCGGCGTATTTAGCGATCTGCTGGCCGGCCAGCACCACCTCGTCCAGCGGGCTGGCCGCGCCCTCGCCGGGGAAGGTGATCACCGGGTAGCCCAGCGGGCGGAAGTTCTCCTTCAACGCCAGCCGGCGCACAGCCGTCAGCGTGGCCAGCGACTCGTTGAAGCCGCGCACGCCGGGGTCCAGTACCAGGTCTTCGACGCCGAACTTGGCGATCTCCTCGGTCAGCCCGGCCAGCGCCTCCAATTTGCCATCGGGCACGCGCACAGCCAGGGGGGCCTTGGCCGTCTTAGCCGATAAGGCCATCCGCCGCCAGTTCTCCGCGTCGGCAGCATAGACCAGCGGCGTGCGGCCCTGCGAAGCGGCCAGACCTGCCTTGAGCACAGCCGGGTCGTCGGCCAGGAGGATCAGCAGCTTGTTGCTGGCGTCGCAGATGGCCTTGACCATTGCGCCATAGCTCTCAGCATCGCCGGAGGTGCAGGCCACGGCAAAGCCGTCGATGCTCAGCGGCATACCCACGTAGTCCACGGCGTAGGCATCGACCGCGGCCACGGTTTGCATGCCCGCCTCCAGGCCATCGCCGTCGTTGACCTGCACGAAGAGGCCCGGCTTGTGGTAGAAGGTCTTCTCGTGGCGGAAGAGCACCGTCTCGTTGCCGACCTCCAGCTTGTGGCCGTTGGCGCTGAGGGTGACGAGGCGGATGGGCGGCGCGGCCGCGTCGGACAGCTTGGCGGCCGCCTCGGCGCTGACGTACTGGCAAGCCGACAGATCAGCCTGCTTGGCGGCCAGCTTCATGGCGAAGGCCAGGCAAGTGGGGTAGCCGCACTCCTTGCAGTTGGCCTTGGGATGCGGCGGCTTCTGGCCGCCGGGAAGTAGTTTGTAGATTTCGAGACCGGAAAGGGCCATGGGGGACTCCTTTGTGGTGTCAGGTGTCGGAGTGTCAAGTGTCAAGTGTCAGGTGTAGGAGTGCCAAGTGTCAGGTGTGAGATGTCGGAGTGTCTAGGCGGCGCGTGTGACACTTGAAACTTGATACATGATACTTGACACTTCAGGCCACCGCCTGAATATACTCCAGCTCCGGGAAATACTGCTTGCACGTCTGGCCGATGCCCATGGCCAGCGTCTGTTGGGACATGGGGCAGCCGACGCAGGCGCCCTGTAGACGCACCTGTAAGGTCTTGCCGTCGTAGTTGACGAACTCTACCCAGCCGCCGTGGGACACCTCGATCTGGTGGCTGATAGCCGCGATGAGCTCTTCGATGGTGAAGTCGGGCTGGGTGGTGGGTTGATCATTCATAGAAATGCTCCTGGGAACTTGAAGGAACTGAAGGAGCTTGGGGAACTTGGGGAACTGGCACAACTCACGTGGTCCTAAAGGCGTTAGTTCCTCTAAATTCCTCTGAGTTCCTCTCAGTTCCCATTCTGCCCAGCCGCCATCAGCCGATCGATCACCGCCTTGATCTCCGTCACGCTGGCGGGATGGCGCAGCACGACGATGTCGGCGCCGGCTTGCAGCAGGGTGGTGGCGGTCAGCACTTCCCAGGTGATGGCCCGCTCGGCCCAGTCGCCCCAGCTCTCCGGGACGCCCTCGCCGACCTTGGCCTCCTTCAGCTTCCAGCCTTCCTCGCCGGGAGTCACCAGCATCGGCTGCTGGGTCATGGAGTCGCCGGCCAGCGCGGCCAGGCGCAGCCGTTCCATAACGCTGTAGCCATACTCGATGCCGTAGCCCAGCGCGCCGGTGCTGGGGTCCATCAGGATGCGCTCCATGGGCAGGCCGACGTCACGCGTCAGGATGATGAGCTGCTTAGCCAGGTTGACGTCCATGGGAGTGCGGCTGTTGACCAGGTGGCCGTGGGCCATGGCAGCGGCAGCAATGGTGCGGTAGTTCTTGTCCTCGCAGACGCCCAGCACCAGCCGCTCGCCGGCCGCCTCCTCGGCCACCGCCACCAGCAGCTCGTTGTCCAAGTCGGCGATGCCGGGGCCAAAGACCAGCAGCGGCAGGCCGGTGGCGTTCAGCACGGCGCGCACCGTCTTGCGCGCCTCGGCTACGGTCGGCCTGCCGCCGCCGGGGCCGCGCTGTACCGGGCCGGTCAGGCGCAGCAGGATCAAGTCCGTGCCGCTGGCCTCGGCCGCCTTGGCCCAGGTTGCCGGATCGTCGACCGCCTCGCCCCAGGCCTGCCTGAGCAGGGGCGACCAGTCCACCGGCCACTGGTCGGCGATCTCCACGGCCACCACGGGCGGGTGGGGCATGGCGCCCTCGTGGAAGAGGAAGGGCAGCGTCGACTCGCCGCCAACGGTCACCGTTGTCGCGCGCGTGCCGCCCGCGGCCCTGGTCGCGCCGATGGTCACCTCGCGCACTTTGCCAGCATACTTGTTCTTGGGGATGGTAACAGGCATGTGGTTGCCGTGCTCCTTTCAAATGAGTGAGATTAGCGCGCAGCCGTAGACGCGCATAAAAGGTCATCGCTTCAATACAGTGATCAATACCGAGATCAGCGCCACGACAAAAGGCGACGAAATCGCTGACAGGAACTTTACTAGGTTCTCCGTGTTGAATGGCCATACCGGGAACTTGATGGCGATATCATACAACTTGGTGAGTTGTTCGATTTTGTCGAGCTTCCGTTTTAGCTCATCGGCGCCAGAAGCAAGTAAGCTTTGGATCTCGATAGTGTCGATCTCAAACTGCTCAGCGATCTGCACGACGAACTCGTTCTTGGCTCTCTTCATGGTAGAGCGGGCAGCGCCGATCGGCAAAAAGAAGACAATCGGGGCCAAAATCAGATAGGCGACAAGCAGCGGTAGAAACCTCAGCGACAACTCTGGCCCGGTGAACTGGGTGGTTTTCAAGTACGACTCGGATAGAATTCCTACCACGGCTGCAAGACCATAGATCGCGATCCCGTAGCCGATCTTGACGCTAAATTCTCCAAGCGGCGAGAGACCACCGGCCTTGTCTGGATGCAACACTTTTACATCAACTTTGAACCGGCTGAAGAGCCGATTGAACCAGGTGATGCTCAAGAGGATCCGAATCACGTTCATCGTGCCCAGGAAGAAAACCAGTCCCCAGAGGAACACGGTGTACCAGAAGACGATGGGATGCGAGGTCTGCCAGGTTTTCGTGCTCAGGAGTTCTGGAATCTGGCTGAGGGTGACCAAGCCTATGGAAGTAATCAAACTCAGTGCAGCCCACAGTTTCCTTGAATAGGACTGGTCGAATTCTAAGACGTATTGGCGCAATGCATCTTCCTGGCTCGGTTGATTCGGAACACTGAACACGCCGTTGGCTTTTAGTCCCGTAATCACGCGCATAATGCCATTGGGCAGCCAGAAGAAATAGAAAATCGTAGCTGGAATTGCGGTCAGCCGATAGATCCACCAGGTGTTGTGATGCAGGAGTCCGATTCTGTCAGGCGTGCTCTCCCATAATCCATAGATGATGACCAAAACAACGATCGGGAGGTTGAGCACGACCATCGCTAGCAGCGTGATCATTGCCGGCCTGAGCTGCATACGGTCAACCAGTATTTTGGTTAAGTAATCACTGCGACAAAACGGTCTGATCGCCCTTTCGCTGCCCTGAGATCCGATGTCGCTCCTGATGAGATAGTTCATAGCTATCCAGCTCCCGGACAACCGAGGCTCGCGTCCTCACGTCAGTCCATACCGATG
>JBFYTD010000271.1:0-4261 GCA_041300885.1 Anaerolineae bacterium
TGCGCCTGCTGGCCATCGCTTTGATCGTCGTCGCGCTGGCCCGGCCGCAGATCGTGCAGGGCCAGGAGACCATCAAGGGTGAAGGTGTGGACATCGCCCTGGCGCTGGACATCTCCGGCAGCATGGCCGCGCTGGACTTTCAGCCCAACAACCGCCTGCAGGCCGCCAAACAGGTGATCGGCGACTTCATCGCCGAGCGGCCTTATGACAAAATCGGGCTGGTAGTGTTCGCCAGTGAGGCTTTCAGCCAGGCGCCGCTGACTTTGGATCGCAACAGCTTGGGCCGCTCGCTGGAGCAAGTTGAGCTGGCCACCGACCTGGGCCTGGACGACGGCACAGCCATCGGGCTGGGCCTGGCCAATGCGACCAATATGCTGGTCAACAGCGATGCTAAGAGCAAGGTCGTCATCCTGTTGACCGACGGCGTACACAACGCAGGCGAGATCGACCCGCTGACCGCGGCTGAGGCCGCCAAAGCGCTGGGCGTCAAGGTCTACACCATCGGCGCAGCCAAGCCTGGCCAGGTGCCGATGCCCGTGCAGGATATGTTTGGCGGCACGCAGATCGCCTATGGCGAGAGTGAAATCGACGAAGAGACGCTGCGCCAGGTGGCTGACATCACCGGCGGCCGCTATTTTCGGGCCGAGGACACCCGCGACCTGCAGGCCATCTACGACGCCATCGACCAACTGGAGAAGTCCCAGGTCGAGGTGCAGGTCTTCAACCAATACCAGGAGCTGGCCGGCTGGCTGATGGTTCCGGCGCTGCTCTTCCTGCTGCTGGAATTGGTGTTGGGCCAAACAGTGTTCCGGAGGCTGCCATGACGTTCGCCAACCCACAATTCCTCCTCGCCTTGCTGCTGGTGCCTGCGGCCGCGTTGTTTCTGCTGTGGGCCGGCCGGCAGCGCCAGCGTGCGCTGGCCCGCCTGGGCGATCCGTCGCTGATCCAGCGCTTGAGTGTTGCGGTCAACGGGCGCGGCCGGCGCTGGCAGGCCGCGCTGGGCCTTTTTACCCTGGCCATGCTGATTATCGCCATCGCCCGGCCCCAATGGGGCAGCGAGGTGCAGGCGGTCAACCAGGAAGGCCTGCAGGTGATCGTAGCCCTGGACGTGTCGCAGAGCATGTTGGCGCAGGACGTCCAGCCCAGCCGGCTCGACCGGGCCAAGCTGGAGATCCGCGACCTGACGGCGCAGCTCAAGGGCGACGAGATCGGCATCGTGCCTTTCTCCGGCGCAGCCTTCGTGCAGGTGCCGCTAACCTCGGACTACACCACGGCGCTCAACTACCTGCAGGACGCAGGGCCAGGGCTGATCTCGCGGCCAGGCACGGTGATCGGCGACGCCATCCGCACGGCCAGCGCGGCATTCGATCCCAAGCTGGCCAGCCAGAAGGTGCTGGTGGTGATGACCGACGGCGAGGATGTGGAGAGCGATCCGCTGGCCGCGGCCCAAGAGGCGGCTGAGCAGGGCGTGCTGATCTACGCCATCGGCTTCGGCACCCCCGAGGGCGATCTGGTGCCGGAGACCGATGGGAGCGGCCGCGTCGTCGGCTACAAGCAGGACGCGCAGGGCAACCCGGCCGTCTCGCGCATGGACGAGGCGACCCTGCAGGCCATCGCCGCGGCGGCCGGCGGCAAGTACTACCGAGCCACTCCTGGCGGCGGCGAGTTGACCAGCCTGCTGGCCGAGATCGACGGCCTGCAGCGCGCCCAGGTGCAGAGCCGCCAGGCGGTGCGCATGACCGAGCGCTACCAGATCTTCCTGGCCCTGGCCTTCCTGGCGCTGGTCGTAGCCCAGTTGATCCCTGATCGAATTCGAGAGCGAACGCCGGTCAAGCAGACGCGACCATGGCGTCGTGACGCTGGCAAGCAATTATCCGCTTGACATGGCTTCGTAAATTGGATGGTGTCTGATGATTCGTGTAAAACCGGTTTTCGCATGGATGGTTCTGGCCGCACTGATGCTGCTGTTGGCCGCCTGCAGCCCCTCGGCGGCGCGGCTGACCGCCGACGGCAACGAGGCCTTTGCGCAGCAAGCTTACGACCAGGCGCTGCAAGCCTACAGCGAGGCGCAGGCCAAGTCGCCGGAGCTGGCCGAGCCGTACTACAACGCAGCCAACGTGCTCTACCGCGCGGGCAAGTTTGAAGAGGCGTTGAAGGCCCTGCAAGGCGCGGCGCAAGTCGCCCAGAGCGACGCCCTGGCGCAGAACAGCCACTTCAACGCCGGCAACGCGGCCTTCAACACGCAGGGCTGGGATGCGGCCATCGAGTCCTATCGCCAGGCGCTGCTGCGCAACCCTGATGACCTGGATGCCAAGGTCAACCTGGAACTGGCCTTGCAGCAGAGACAGCAACAAGAACAGCAAGAGCAGCAGAACCAGGATCAACAGCAAGAAGACGAACAGAATCAAGAGCAAGAGAACGAGGATCAACAGGATCAGGACCAACAAGATCAGCAGAACGAGGATCAGCAGGATCAGGACCAACAAGGTCAGGATCAGCAAGAGCAACAGAGCCAGCAGGATCAGGATCAACAGCAGGACGGTCAGGACCAGGACGAGCAGCAAAACCAGGATCAAGAACAGAACGGCCAGGGCCAAGACGAGCAGCAGGACCAAGGCAATCAGCAAGATCAGCAGAATCAATCGCAGGGCGATCAGGGTCAGCAGGATCAGCAGCAAGACCAGGATGGCCAGGCTCAGGCTGAGCAGGAGCAAGATGGCGAGCCGCAGGACGGATCGCAGCTTGCCCCCGGCCAGCGCATGACCCAGGACCAGGCCCGCCAACTGCTGGCCGCCATTGCCGGCAAGTCCGATACCCTGCAGAGCCGGCTGGGCCAGTTCCTGCGGGTGCGTGGCCGGGCGCCGGTGCAGGATTGGTAACGTATACCGTAACCGTAGGACTGACAGTCCTGCTCCTGCGACGGGCCAGCCTTGCGCGTTGCGACTCACCCGACCGGCTAGCCAGGACTGTCAGTCCTTGGCCTACCGTAACCGTAGGACTGTCAGTCCTGCTCCTGCGACGGGCTAACCTTGCGCGTTGCGACTCACCCGACCGGCTAACCAGGACTGTCAGTCCTTGGCCTACCGACTCTTAAGGAATTATCCGATGCGATTTACACAGAAGCTTTTACCCGCAATACTCACAGCCACGCTGCTGGTCAGCGCTACGGGCAGCGCCGCCTGGGCGGACACGACCCCTCCTCAGCCGGCAACAGTGCGCTGCGCCGATGGCGCGTGCACCATCGAGACCCCGGCCAACAGCCTGCCGCTGCTGGCCAGGTTGGGCGCAACGTTAGGTTGGTCGGCGCTGCAAGCCCAGTCCGGCGGATTGCCGGCCGGCGCCGACCTTCAAATCGACGATAAACTGACCCTGACGCTGCCGGTGGGCGAGCTCACCCTGCCCACGGCGCAGCTTGACGTGGAGATGGGCGACAACAACCGCATCACCCGGCTGCACGGCACGGTCCAGGCGCCTTTCCCAACCCTGGGCGTGCTCAGCGACGTGCGCATGGTCCAGCCGGCCCTGGCCGAGATGGGCCTGGACACGGGCGCCAACCTGAGCCGCCTGGGCGCGCCGCTGGACGCTGAACGCCAGTACCTCTTCTTTAACATCGCCTCGGGCATGGATGTGGCCGGCAGGGTTGCCAGCACCGGCGATTCGCTCAGCCTTTCCGCTCCCGCCGGACAGGTTATAACGTTGGTCATTGACACCGTGGAGCCGCTGGTCTACCTGGCCGGCAACGTCACCGTCAACACCAGCGCAGACATGCTGCTGGCCGGGCCGTTGCAGGAGCTGGCCCAACAGTGGCCGCTGATCCCAGACGCCTTGCCTCTGCGGCAGCGCACGCAAGTCATAGTATCCGGCCTGGCGGGCAAGAACGCCGAGGAGTCCCTCAAACTGGGCGGCGCGTGGGGCATCGACTCCGGCGCAGTCGGGCGCTGGCTGGGCGTCGAGGCCCGGCCGCTGGCCGTGGAAGGGCTGCTGACGCTCAGCGCCGAAGGCATGCTTTTGGACGGCGTAGTCCGCTCCAGCATTGCGCCCGACACCGTGCTCGACAGCAGCGTACAGCTCACAGCCTTCGTCCCCTTCCAGAAGGGCACGAACGGCGCGTTCATCGAAACGCAGGCGGCCTTGTCTGTGCCGCTGGCCAACGTGGCGTTAGACGGCAGCGCACGGCTGGAGCTGCCATCGGAAATGGTCGAGAGCGCCTCGGCGACTGCAGGGCGGGCCGCCGCCAGCGCAGGCGACGCGCTCCAGAACG
>JBFYTD010000272.1:0-4261 GCA_041300885.1 Anaerolineae bacterium
CCAGAGCAGGGTGTTGGCGAAGGGATCGCGGGGGCGGCGGGTGGGTGGGGTCATAGGTGGGCACAGTATAGCCCAGATGCGCGGCATAGTCAACGCAGCATGGGCGTTGATGACGACGCATTAGCTCTTGGCTAAAGAGCAGGTCTGAGCTATAATCACCGTTGTACAATCATGGATTTGTGGTCTCTGAGCAAAGGATATTGAGCCAGATGAACATTACACTGCGCACTGAATTGACGAGCTATGACCTGAGCGACGTGCGTGCAGCGTTGCAAGCAGCTCTGAACCGGGAGGCGGTTCTGGCGCTTGCCAGGCGGAAATCTTACGAGCGTAGCTGCCGGGAATTCGAGGCACGATTTAGTCTCTCATCCGATCAATTCTTGCATGATTTTGAGGCCGGCAAGCTGGGCGATGATCCAGAGTATTTCGACTGGTATGCAGCCAAGCGCGGTTTCGATCTGTGGGACAGACGCAGCAGAATTCTTGACGGAGTCGTGGTGTGAACGCACGCCAGTATTATCTTGGCGTCCAGGCAACCATTCAGGCGGCGCCACATGTGCTTCGATCGGAGATACGTTTTGATGAGGTCGATAGCAACGAGTGCTATATCAGGGGCACGCTCCAGTTGCTGGGCGATTTGGAACTGCATATCGCTGAATATGTCGTCACTGAACCGATCATCCAACGGCTCAAGTACCGCTATCATCTACAAAGAACAGATAGCAAGGCATTGGTAAGCCGTTGGGATAACGTTGCACATCACCCTCACGTGCTGAGCTTTCCGCATCATCGGCACGACGACACGGGGGCGGTTCATCCATCGCCATCGATGGACATGGCCAGGCTGCTCGAGGCAGTGCTCGCTTTCATCCCCTCTGACGGTTAACACAGTTACTCCTCCCACCCCGCTTGCTGCGGAATACTCCGCTTGCCGGCCTGCCACAGATAGAAGATGAGGCCGGCGACGGCCAGGAAGATCAGCGTGGCCAGGCAGTAGAGCCCATTCACCCACGCCATATTGCGGCTCTGCACGATCAAGCCGTCGACCGCCACGGGGCCAACGATCTCGCCATTCGCATCCACTTCCGGGCGCAGCACCACCTGATGCGACTGGTTGTTATCCATGCTACGCACCACGGAGGTAGAGATGGCCGAAGCCGGCGCGCTCGCTTCCAGGTTGATGCGCGCCCGCTCGCGGCCGTCCACCTCCACCAGCCAGCGCCCCATGCCCGGCCCCTTGGGCGCAACCAGGATCAGGTCGCTGCCCTGAAATTGAAAAGTCAGCGCGGCCTGCGGGTCGCTGCTCTGGCTGAGCTGGCCCATCTCCGCCTCGCTATCCTCCACCGTCTCCCAGACTCCGCTGTATTGCAGCGCCCAGTGGTCTTCCTGGTGATGCCCCGCATAGAGGGTAGGTTGGAGACCAGCCGTGTAGGCTTTCAGGCTGTCGTACACTGGCTGCGGTGTGAAGTCAGGTGCCAGCAGGCGGAAGTAGGCCTCGGGCTGGTTGTTCTGCTCCCAGGCGTCGGTGGCGCGCTTGAGGTACCAGGTGTTGGCTACACCCAGCCACGGCCATTCTCCTTGCAGCCGCTGGTACGCCATCGGCAAATACTCAGCCTGCTGCTCCAGGCTGACCTGGCCGTAGCGTTTGTCGGCGATTTCGTCCGGCACGGCGTTCCAGTTCATCTCGCTGATCCAGATCGCCTTCCCTGCGTCGCCGTTGCGCACCATCAGGTCGCGCACGAAGCGCGGCCGGCTGAAGTTGATCACCCTCGGGTTCATGCGCCGGTCGGTTGGGCCTGACCACAGCCCGTAGCCCTGCATGGCCAACACGTCGAAGTAGGGGGCTGCGCCCGCGTCGTACATCCTCTGCAAGAAGGTCAGGTCGTTGAAGTTGTGGCTGGGCACGTGGATGCCGTCCAGGTCGATGGTGCTGGCCAGCGCGCCGGAGATGATCACCACGTCGGGGTCCACGGCTCGCGCCCGCTCTGCGCCCACCTTGAGCAGTTCCGTGTAGTCTTCCGGTGAGATCGTCGCCTCGCCCCACTCCGGGTAAATGTTCGGTTCATTCCAGATTTGGTAGTAGCGCGCCCGGCCTTTGTAGCGCTCGACCACGGCCTGCACGAAGTCGCCGTAGTCATCCAGGTTATCGGGCGGGGCGAAGGTGCCGGCGGCGTCGCCTGCGGCCCGCGTCCAGGCTGGCGGGTTGCTCAGCCGCACGATCAATTCCATGTCGTACTGCTCAGCCAGCTCGACGATGTGGTCGTACTTGTCCCAGGCCGAGCGATACGGCTCGTGGCGGCGATCCTCGAAGTCCCCCTTGCCGTGGATCTCGATGTCCTCCCAGGGAAACTCCTGGCGCAGCCAGCGGAAGCCGGCCTCGTGGGCCATGCGCACGGCCAGCTCGCGCTTGGCCGGATCGACCTCTTGTTCCAGGAAGACGTTGACGCCGAAGGGGTTGACGCCGGCGTGGGCCACCGGCGCCATATCCTCCGTGTGCAGCCGGGGACGCATGGCGCTGGCCGCCAGGTCGGACAAGCCTTTGAGCTGCGGCAGCAGCGCCTCCTCGCCCGTTAGGTTGAACAGCAGAGAGCGGTCGTTGCCCTGCGTCCCGGCTAGCCCAGCAAAAACAGCCAGCCCACTCACAAGGAGCAGGCTGGCTAAAGTCAACAGAATAATCCAACGGACAGCCTTGGTACGCACGGTCAACCGATCAGATGGTCGCATTCATCATAGGAGGCGGTGCAGCTAAAGCTCGCTTAACACGGATTGTGACTTTGCTGTCGCGGCCTCGGCGAGAAAGAAATCAAGTTGTTTTGTAGCACCGTCGGACTCCAACTGTCTGTCCCATCGCTCCCAATCTCTCTCGATAACCCACTTGCTCAGCCGCAAGAAGTCGTTTTCAGGGAGCGCCTCAATCTCACTTTGAAGTTGTTCTACTGTCATGATCGGGTTACACCATTGACCCAGCGGAAGCAGAAAGCGCAGTCCGCGGCTAGTTAGCGACAAAAGTGATGCCGGTACACTGCTCGCTGGCGGTGATGGTTCGCGTCCACTTTTCCGATCTGGGCGTCAGGCTGCCAAAGCCTGTTTCCTGCGTTTGGCCGCCAAGCGGCATTGGGCCTGGGCACTCAACGACGAAAATTTCGACCGTGGTGCCGGCCGGCGCTGGGCCGCCGAAGGGTGAGAAACCCCAGTTGCCGTCTCCAACGCCATCACAGCCGGAGCACTTGGTGTTGCGCGGGCCGAAGTAAGCGATGTGGACGCAGACGCCGTTCATGGGCGAATTGTCGCGAAGCCGAGCGAAGCCCTCGAAGTAGGTGGTACCCGCGTTGGGCTCGCAGCGCTCCACGCCCTGCACCAGCGAGAAGGGGAAGGTTGGCGCAGGCGGGGCAACAGGAGCAGGCGGTGTGGTTGGCTGCGGAGCCGCTGTCGGTGCAGGCGGTCGCGTGGGCTGCACAGGCGGGGCCGGGATGTTGCCGGCCACCTGGATGTTGTTGGCGTCGCCCTCGATGAGGACGTACTGGCCGGCAACCCAGCCCGTCTGGCCGTTGAAATTGATCTGATACCAACTGCCGGCCGCGTTCTTGCCAGTAACGTCGTAGCGTTCGCCGTTGCGCGCCTGGCCAACAGCGCCGAAGTTGGTGCCGGGGCCGCTGCGCACGTTGAGGGTCGGGTTGTTGATCACCAGCCGGACGCCTTCCGGCGTCGGCGTGGGTTCCGGCGTGGGCGGGACCTCCGGCGTGGGTGTGTCCACTGGGGTAGGAGTCGCCTCGGGCGTGGCCGTGGGCGTAAAGGTCGGCGCCACGATCGGCTCAATCGTCACCGGGGTTGTGGGCGTAAAGGTTGGCTGGGGCGTGAAGCTGGGCGTGGGCGCGGGGGCGGGATCGTTGTTGACGATCAGATCGGCCAGCGCACAGCCGGACGCAACCATCATCGTCAGGGCGGCCACAGCCAAAAGCAAAGTTATGTTGCGACGCATTTTGTTACACCTCGTGTTTGGTCTTGGTTGCCGGCGGAGTCAGCCTCAGACTTCGGAAGTCGCCCGTTTAAGCTCGGAGTTGCCTAAAGCGATGAACTTCGTTCGTCCGGTTGCGGCGACTTCCGAAGTCTGTGTCGACGCGCATCTATGACCGGCAAACAGAGGCTGGCGCCACGGTGTGCCGCGCAGCCAGCCTGTTACACGTGCGGGAGTATAGCATAGTTCACGGCGACAGGGAAAATAAAGTCAGCGCAGGGACAAGATCAGACGCAGGCCCTCTTC
>JBFYTD010000273.1:0-4248 GCA_041300885.1 Anaerolineae bacterium
GAAGACCAGGTTGTTGCTCAGCGGATCGATGGCGGTGATGCCGACCGCGTAGGCCACGATGGAGCCGGCGCCCGAGCAGCGCACGTTGTACCAGATGCCCCGGCCGCGCGCGTAGCGGCACAGGTCGGCCACCAGGAGGAAATAGACGTCGAAGCCCATCTGGTGGATGATCTTCAGCTCGTGTTGCTTGCGCGCCTGCACATCGGCGTCATCCGCCTGGCCGCCGTAGCGCCAGCGCAGCCCCTCCTCGGTGACCTCCCGCAGGTAGCTCTCGTAGGTATGTCCCTCCGGCACGTCGGTGTCCGGCAGATGGAAGCTCTTGTCCTCCAGGTTCACCTGGCACATATCGGCGATACGCAGCGTGTTGGTGTACGCGCTCTCCGGCAGGTCGGCCAACGGGCGAAAGGCGTCGCGCATCTCCAGGCCGCTCTTGAGGTAGTAGCTGCCGTCGGACATGCGCATGCGGTCGGTCTGGCTGAGCAACGCGCTGGTCTGCACGCACAGCAGCACGTCGTGGTAGCGCGCGTCCTCCGGTTCCACGTAATGCACGTCGTTGGTCACCACTAATCCCACGTCGTGGCGTCTGGACCAGTCCAGCAGGGTCTTGTTGACCTCGCGCAGCGAGGGGATGTCGTGCTCTTGCAGCTCGATGTAGAAGCGGTCCTTGCCGAAGACGTCCAGGTACCAGTGCAGCCGCTCCAGGGCCAGCTTCTCCTGCGGCCGCGCGCCCTTTTCGCCGTTGAGCAGGGTGGGCACCTCGGCCGCCAGGCAGCCGGTGGTGCAGATCAGCCCCTCGCTGTGGCTGGCCAGGTAGTCGGCGTCGATGCGCGGCCGGTAGTAGTAGCCCTGCATCTGCGCGTCGGAGCAGATCTTGAGCAGGTTCTTGTAGCCGGTCTGGTTCTGGGCCAGCAGCAGCAGATGGTGGCGGTCCTTGTCCTGCACCGAGTCGCGGCCCTGCATCGGCCGGCCCCAGCGGGTGATGTAGGCCTCGACGCCGATCACGGGTTGGATGCCGGCTGCTTTGGCGGCGCGAAAGAAGGGGATCACCCCATGCATCGTGCCGTGGTCGGTCAGGGCAAGCGCCGGCTGGCCCAGCCGCTGGGCGCGCTGCACCAGTTTCTCGATGCGGCCCAGGCCGTCAAGCAAGGAGAACTCAGAGTGGACGTGGAGGTGGACGAAGTCGTTGGGCATGAGCGTGAGCGATTATAACATGACTGACACCCCCCCGCTAGTTACCTTCCCGGTTATTGGCCGCGCGTGTTGCGACTTTTAAGGAAAGCAGTGAAAGCGCGCTGCCGGCCCGTAGAACCATTTTTCAAGATCGTTCTATACTGCCCTCTATCCATCCGTGGCCAGCACCAAATAGCGCCGCTCGCTCTCTGCCGGCTGCGTCAGCCGCTGGTACGGATCCTGTTCCACCACCAGAACCGTCCAATACAGGCTGCCCTCGCGGAAACGCCCACTGCGAAACAGCTCGTCCAGGTTCAGTTTCAAGGATTGCGTAATTCTGGGTGGCGCCACGCCCCACGCCTGGTTGGGGTCCTGCTCCGGCGACCAGACGACTACCTCATAAAATGCGCCACGGGGCAATGCGCCGGTCGGAGACCACTCGAACTGCGCCGTGCCCCGCAGCCTGGCATTCAGCGCCGGCTGCAACAACGCCGGCGGAGACACGAAAGGTCGACGGGACTCAGGCGCTGCCACTGTTGGGCTGGCGAGCGCGACTCCTGTGGCAGGACTGCGCGTCGGCAGCACAGGCAAGCGCCGAGGCGTGGCTGTGCTCGATGGCGTGGGTGACGGCGAGGCGGTGGGTGACAGCGTGGCGGTGGCGGTCGGCGTGGGTGACGGCGAGGCGGTAGGTGACAGCGTAGCTGTGGCGGTCGGCGCCGTGCCCGTCCCCGTTGGCGCAGGCGCATCGGCCGTCGGGAGTACGGCTGCGTCGGTGGCTGCCGAGGCCAGGGGAATGCTGCTGGGAGTTGCCGGTCCTGGCTCTTGCCAGGCGATCAAAGCGCCGTCAGAAGCGTCCTCCACTGCGACGCCAGCCAACGGCGCAAGGGGAACGGTGAGCGCCCCGCTCGGGGTGATTGTAGTCGTCGGGCTAGGTTGACTCCACCCTGCCTGCGTCTGAAGTCTTCCGGAGCTGGAGTTCATCGCAGGGATGACCACTCCAACGGCCAATGACATCAGAATCGCCACCAAGCTAAGAATCAGATTCAGTCTGACAGGGCTCTCTTCGCGCCACATCCACGACCTCCATCAATGTCTGGTTGTGTTGTTGTACATTCTCGTCCACCTGTCCCGCAGCGACAGTCTGGCCATCTGGCCAGAGATTGGACGTCGAAAGGAAATACACCGTCACCAGCAGCCCGGCGATGCCTGCAACCTGCACAGCGGTGAAGCTTTCGTGCAGCAACAGCACACTCAACGTCACGCCAATCACCGGTCCCAGCAACGTCGCCACGCTGGCAATGACGACATTGGAACCACGCAAACCCTTGTAGTAAAAGACGTAAGCCAGGCCAGAAGAGATACCCCCCATCCACAACAACCAGAACCAATTTTGCAGATCAAGCTGCCGAGCAGCGACCAGCGCCTCCTGTCCGAAAAGCATGGCTAGCAACGGCAAAGCCAGGCTGAAACGCAACCAGACCAAGACCAAGGGTGACACTTTGTCCAGTAGCGCCTTGCCCAACAGTGTGGCCCAGGCGAAAAGCGCTGTCGACGCCATCATCAACAGTACGCCCCGGGCGGTCTGGGAGCCCAGCGGGGGCGGCTGCAACTGTCCCACAGCGATCAGGTAGGCGCAGACCACAGCTAGCAGCGTCAACAGCCAAACGCGTAGGCCGACGCGTTGGCCCAGCAGCACCGCAGACAGCACGATCACGAAGATCGGCTCTGTACGATAGAGCAACATGGTGGTGGAAGCTGGGATCATCGCCAACGCGGTGAAGTAGAACAGCGTTGGCAGAGCAGTACCCAGCAGGCTCAGCGCCAGCAGAGCCGTCCAGTCGCGCCGCTGCAAACGGCGCAGCGGCGGCCGCTCCAGCAGCACCAGCGGCGCAAGCACCAGCGCCGTGATCAAGACACGCAACACCAACATGACGCCCGGCGCCAGCACGTCCGACAGGAACATCTTGGTCAACACCGCCTCCGCGCCCCAGATCGTGACGGCCAGCATGTAGTAGACCAGAAAGCCCCGCCCGGCCAGGCCGCGCTGGTAGGATGTTTGCCCGTGGCTGGTCATACGTTTGCTAATCAATCCAGACAGCTTCACGCCAGCCGCGCAGCGAGTTGACCAGATAGATCGCCTGGCAGCGGGCCAGATCGCCCACCGTAAGCACTTGTTCCTGCACCACGCCGGCCCCCAGTAACTCCGCCCGCAGCACGCCGGCCAGCAGCCCGCTGGCCACGGGCGGGGTCACCAGTCGGCCGTCCAGCGAGAGAACCACGTTGGCCGTGGTCGTCTCGGTCAGCTCGCCCCCCTGGTTCCACAGCAGCACGTCGTCGCAGTCCGGCCGGCCGGCCCGCGCCTGCTCGTAGACGGTTCGATGGGTGGTCTTGTGGTAGAGGAAGACGTCATCCGCATCCACCGCCTCCCTGGCCAGCCCCAGCCGCACTGCTTCGGGCACAGCCAGCAACTCCAGAGGATACACCTCCAGCCGCAGCTCGCCCCAGCGGCCGGCCAGCAGCCGCAGCCGTGCAGGATCAGGCATGGCGGCCGGGTCCAGGTCTGCCAACCGCCTGCGCGCTGCGTCCAGATCAACGGCGAAGCCAAAGTACTCGGCCGCGCCGGCCAGCCGCGCCAAGTGCTGCTCCAGCCGCGCCACGCCGTCCGCCGCCGTCCAGCGCATCGTCTCCAGCAGCTCGAACTCCGGGAAACGCCGCACCAGCACCTGCGCCTTGAGCCGGCATTCGGCGTACTCAGCGTCGGCGTCCGAGTCCCAGACGATGCCGCTGCCCACGCCATAGCTGGCCTGGCCCGCCGGCCGGTCCACCACGACGGTGCGAATGGCCACGTTAAACCGTGCGCGCCGGCCCGGGGCCAGATAGCCGATCGCGCCGGTGTAGACCCCGCGCGGCCCGCCCTCCAGGCCCGCAATGAGCTGCATGGTGCGCACCTTAGGCGCGCCGGTGATCGACGCGCAAGGAAACAGCGCGCCCAGGATGGAGTCCAGCGGCGCGGCGCTCCTGGCCTCCACGGTGGAGGTCATCTGCAAGACGGTGGGGTAGCGCTCCACGTCCAGTAGG
>JBFYTD010000274.1:0-4235 GCA_041300885.1 Anaerolineae bacterium
CCAGCCAGGATGTCAGTCATTGCCAGCACGGCGCGGATTGTCTCCAGCCAGATCGTGGCGCCGCCGGCGCGCGCCATCTCAAGCGCCTCAGCCAGCGGGCCACGTCCTTCGGTTGGCAGCAGCATGTGTAAATAGATGGTTCCCAGGCTTTGCAGTCCTGCCGCTTGCCAGGGCAGGTGCGCGATCTCCTGCGCCATCTCCAGTCCCTGCCAGGCATGTTGCAGCGCCGCGCCAAAATCGCCCTGAAAACTCAGCGCGATGGCCAGCCTGATGTGAGCGTACGCCTCGCCGTCACGCCATCCGATCTCGCGCGCGATCGCTGCAGCTCGCTGGCCGGCATCGATGTCGCCGCCGGAGGTCATCATCATCAGCGTGGAAGCCATGCCCTGCCGGTCGCCCAAGGCGTCGAAGAGCGGCAGGGCTCGCCGGTAGCTGGCCATGCTGGCCGCGTTGTTGCCGGTAACGTCGTGGGCTGTGGCGATCAGGTCCAGCGTGTGCGCCAGGTCAGCCTGGTCTGCGCCTTGTTCCACGATGGCCAGCGCTTCCCGGTGCAGCTCAAGCGCCGCCAGCGGCTGGCCGACGTTGGCCAGCCAGTTGCCGAGCCGGTTCAGCGAGCGAGTCAGCGCCGCAGGGTCGTCCAGCGTCTTGGCGATGGCCAAGGCCTCCTGCAGGTAGCTGCCCGCCCGCGCATAGTCCGCGGTCATCCACAGGTAGCCGAGATCGTGCAGGGCTTGCCGCTCGCCCGCTTGATCCCTGGCAGCCCGCGCCCTGGTCAGCACTTCCTCGAAATCGGCCCGGGCTGCGGCGAAGTCGCCCATCATCTGCCGGGCGCGGCCGCGCTCTGCCAGCAGATGCGTGGGCAGGTTGACATTCAGGTGCTGCGCGGCTGTAGCAGCACACTCCAGATGGACCAGCGCCGCGCGCGTGGTGTAGCGGCGCAGCGCCTGGGCGCCTGCGGCCATGCCAGCGTCCAACGCTTGCTGCCAGAGGCCGGCCTCGAAGCTGTGATAGGCCAGTTGCGGGAGAAGTTCGTCGCCGGCGCCAGGCTGGCCGGCCAGGTAGGTCGCAATGGCTCGATGTTGGTTGCGGCGCTCTCGGCCCAGCAGACCAGCGTAGATGGCTTCGCGAGTCAGAGCGTGACGAAAGGCAAAACTATCCGGCTCCTGCTCCGTTACCAGGCCGGCTGCTATCAACTCGCGCACGAGCCGCAGCAGCGTTGCTTCGTCGTGGCCTGTTAACTGCAGCAGAAGATCGAAGTCGAACCCGCGCCCGGCCACCGCTGCCAGCGCCAACAGATCAGCCGCCTCGGCGCTCAGCCCGCGCAGATGTCCCTGCACGATCAACCGCAGGCTGTGGGGAATGTCGAGCTGCGCCAACGGCCTGGCTTGCCAGCGACCCTGGACTGGGTAGATGTTGCCTTGCTTCACCAGCGCCCGCGCCACCTCCTCGACAAAGTAAGGATTGCCCTCGGTCAGGGCGTAGATTGCATCCAGCAAGGGGCGCTTCACCGGCAAATCCCAAGCGAACATCGAGCGCAGCAGCGCAGCGACGCCGTCGCGCGTGAGCGGCGCCAGAGCCATCTCGATGGCCAGCCGCTCGCGGTTCAGCCAGCTCAGGAAGCGGTCCAACGCTGCCGAGTCCGCGGTGGGACGGGTGGTCAGCAGCAGACAGACCGGTAGCGCCGCCAGACGGCGCGCTAACACGTGCAGGAACTCCAGACTTGCCTCGTCGCACCAGTGGATGTCCTCGATGAGAATCAACACCGGCCGGGCGGCTGCCAGCCCCAGCAAAAACTGCATCAGCGCCTCGAACAGGCGCTGGCGCTCCAGATCGGGTGGTAGCTCGACAGCGGAGCTCACGCTGGCACGGGGCCACGCTAGCTCAGGCAACAGCCTGGCCAACTCGCCAGCCTGCGGGCCGAGAGCATCCGTTTTCTTATCTGGCGCCATGCCGCCCAAATGGCGGCGCAGCATGTCCTGCAGCGGTGCATAGGCTACGCTGGCGCTGTCTTCCGAGCAGATCCCCTGGAGCAGCCAAACCCCAGCCGCGCCCGCTTTGAGCTCGTGCAGCAAACGGCTCTTGCCCACCCCCGCTTCACCGCTGATCACAACGCAGCGGCCGCGCCCCGCGCGCGATGTGTTGAGGATATCGATCAGCGCTTCAAGCTCAAGTGCGCGGGCGATCAATTGGGGAGAGGCAATGGTCTGCCACTGTGGGTGCATGGTCGTTCCTTAACGGTCAGATGGCTGCAAGTATAGCCACGATGGGCCTTCTTGAAAAATGAGCCCACCACCTATCCACCTGACCAGTGCCGCACTCCCCGGTGGCATGGGGATTTTTGGGTTGCTCTGTGTGATAATGATGCTGTAATGCGATCAAAGCCGGCAACTTCTGTCGCCGGATCGTCGGCGATCAGGCCAAGAAGATCCTGTGGATCACCCGCAGCGAGCCCGGTCCCACCATCGCCGGGACCCCACTCAGTGCGGTCGGCTCAGCCACGTGGCTGGACCAGGGCAAGCCGTGGGCCGTGTTCAGCCTCGAAGATGTCGCCACCAACGTCGCTATCAGCCAGTACATCCGGCAGAGAGGGCCATGATGATGGACACTATCCACGAAATAACCACGCTCTTACAGGCTTTCCAAGAAGGCTACACGCGTCGCGACGTCAGCCAGGTCGATGCGTTCATGGACCTCTTTGCCGACGACTGCGAAGTCATTGGCACCAACGGCATCAGGCCGGGCGTCGACGAATGGTACACGTCGCGCGCGGCGGCCCGCGCCCTGGTCGAAGGCGACTGGGAAGGCTGGGGCGATCTACGTCTGGACTTCGATACAACATCGATCCACGCGCGGGGCGAGGTTGGCTGGATCGCCGCCTCAGCCACCGTCGCTAAGGTCATCGGGCCGGAAAGCTACACGGCGTTTCTGGATTTCGCCAGGGAGTTCATCGAGCAATCCCCGCTGCCTGCCGAGCAGAAGCTGCACTTTCTCCTGCGCGGCGGCATGAACACGGTCTACGAATTGCGCCGCGGCGCAACCTTCGTCTGGCCACTGCGCTTGACTGCAGTGGTCGTGCGCCAGGCCGATGGCTGGAAGTTCGCTCAAGTCAACTTCTCGTTCCCAACCATCTACTTTCCAGATGTGCGTATTCTGGATGGCGACTAGCCAGCCTCCACAGCCACAATCATCTCAACTCATCTCTTTCGAGGAATTATCGTGACGACATCCCAGACTCCTCTCAAACGGATCATCTCGTTTCTCGGCAGGCTGCTGGCCTTTCTCCTCAGCTTGCTCTTGTGCCTGCCGGTGATCCTGCTGCCGCTGGCGACGGCCGTGCCGGCCCCCCTGTGGATTCTGCTGGCGGTCCTGGCTGTGGTGCTGCTGGCCGTGCAGTTTCGGCTGAAGCCGGCCTGGAGGGGCAGGGCCGCTTCGCTGGCCGGCCTGGCGGCGGTTGCCGTCGTGGCCGTGGTCGCGTCGCAGGCGTTCGCTACGACGCCACCCATCGTCGACGCGCAGGGCGAGCCGCTGCCCGGCAGCATCGCCACGCTGGAGCAGGTGACGCTCAACGACAGCCAGCAGTGGATCTCCATCCGCGGGCAGGACGCCAGCAAGCCGGTGTTGCTCTTCCTGGCCGGCGGCCCTGGCGGCAGCCAACTGGCCACCGCGCGCTACGCCCTTGGCGGCCTGGAGGAGCACTTCGTGGTTGTTAACTGGGAGCAGCCCGGCGCTGGCAAGTCCTTCGACGCTGTGAACCGTTCCACCATCACGCCGGAGCGCTACATCGAAGACTCCCATGCCCTGGTGCAGCACCTGCGCGAGCGCTTTGGCCACGACAAGGTCTACGTGCTGGGCGAGTCCTGGGGCAGCGCGCTGGGCATTATGCTCGTCCAGCGCTACCCGGAGCTGTTCCACGCCTTCGTCGGCACCGGGCAGATGGTGGCTTTCCTGGAGAACGACCTGATGTGCTACGACTTTGCCGTGCAGTGGGCGCAGGAGCGCGGCGACACGGCGAAGGTGGCCAAGCTGGCCGAACAGGGCCCGCCCCCCTACTACGGCGACGGCGTGGCCTGGAAGGAGTCCGCGTTCCTGATGGACACCTTCAACTACATGAACCAGAACCCGGCGATCGCCGACAACGGCGCCAACACCTTCCGCGATCTGGCCGCGCCGGAATACGGGCTGTACGACAAGGCCAGTTGGTTCCGCGGCGTGCTGGACACGCTGGGCATCGTCTA
>JBFYTD010000275.1:0-4230 GCA_041300885.1 Anaerolineae bacterium
AAGGCCGGTGTTCGTGTCTCTGAATGCGGGGACTGATCTGCCCCCACCAAACAACGACCCGCCAGTCGCTAGATTTAGCCCCACCAGTTGCCCCGGCAGTGCCGCAAGGTTTGCGAACGGAGCCGCACCGGCCAGTGCCCCGCCCGCTTGCGCTGCGCCTTGCTGGGCCAGTAGGTTACCGATGTTGTTCGCCATGCCTTGGCCAGTCTGTCCGGTCAGGCCCGCTGCGCTCTGCCCGCCGCTGACCAAGCCGCCGGTGAGGTTCAGCCCCGTGCCTGCAAGTCCACCAAACCGCCCGTAGGCCTGGTTGATGGCCTGTTCCAGCATCGCAGGCCGGAACTGACCGAGTGCCGCTTGGATGTTCCCGCCCCGCAGCCCGCCAGTGGCAGATGCACGCGACAGCAGAGCCTCTTCGCCCTGCCTGACGCTTTCTTGGAAGCCGGGTGAGCCGGAGATAGCCTCAACGGCTGCGCGTTGCGCCTCGGGGCCGCTGAGGCCCGCCAAAGCGGCTTGCTGCTCAAATGCACGCTCGCCACCAGTGATGTAGGGTGCAAGCCTGCCGAGCGCGACTTCACCGGCCTGCCGATACGGGGCCAGCATACGCTGGAGTTCGTCGAACTGACGGCGCTGCTCGTCGATTCCGGCCTGCGAGGCACCAGCCTGGATGCCTGCGGCTTCCTCGGCCGCGTCGGCCTGTAGCAGGCCGCCAAGTAGCTGCGACCCGCCCAGCACCAACATCTGCGTGAAAAAGTCCACTTCAGCCTCCTATGTGGCCGCTGGACGCCGGGAACTCAGCGCCCGCAGTATAAAGTCATTGCCCACAAAAGACACGCTCAAACTCCTGACGGATCGCGTCTTCGCCTACCAGTTCCGCAGCGAGTGCCCCAGCCCACCACACGGCATCATCAGTATTGAGCCTGGCGCACGCCTCTGCCGCCTCGCTTGCCTTGTCGGTAACAGCCTTCATTGCAGCACTCCACGCGGCAATCATTTCCTCGCGTGTGGCCGAGCCCATTGCATAACGCTCAGACACGTCGATGGCATCCAGTGATCGCTGATCGACCAACAGGTGCCGCACTTGCCACGCGCACCACACACCGAACAGGCGCATGTCGCGCTCGTCGGCATTGGTCGCACGCAGTGTCCACAGCGCATCATTGAGCCCGCAGACGGCCAGCACGTCAGCAATCTCCACAGGCTCGTCACCCGGCTGTGTCTTGCCCATGTGCCGCAGGTACGTCACCCAACTCTCCGCGCACGGAGCGCAGTCGCGAGCCTTGTTCAGCGTGGTGTAGATCACGTCACCTCCCGACCAGACGCCCGCAGCACAACCGCAGATGCGGCCGATGCAAGCGTGCTGATGAAGTTCCCTGGGTCGAGAATGTGTCCGACCAACTCGGGGCATGTGTAGGTCTCATCCGGCGCAAGCACACGGGCATCCACCACCAGATTCGACGCGCCAGGCGCATTGCCTGTTGGCACCATATTGACTGACAGCGAGACGTTCGACCCGCCGGTGTTCGTGGCCGTGAACTTGTCGATGATCGTGCGCGCGGCAACCGACGTGTACTGCGTCGTCTGCGCGCCCTCAGCAAACTTCGACTGAATGAGGACTTTGGCAAGTACTGGCATGGCTACAGTTGGATCTGGTTGACCGCCATGACGCCAGCAGGCGCGGCGGGGTAGTCGTTGGGAGCGGTTCCGCCTGCGGCATTGGTTGTCAGCGAGACGGCGATGCTATTTGCCTGCCACCACAATTCGATGTAATCGCCTGCCGCCATTGAGAAAAACTCCGACATCGCAATCGGCGTGAAGCCGTTGTTGATGTTGACGGTCACGATGCGCGTGGTGTTGGCGATGTTTGTGCCGTTCTTCTTGAACCAGAACCTGACAGTTTTGTCGCTGCTGTTCCCGCTGCTTAACTGCAACGTCACGTCAAACTGGTACAGGCCCGACTCTGCCACCGTGATCTGCGAACTGGAGACGATGCTAATGCCGTTGGCGATCTCGGTGTTGTCCCATGTCACCGCATAGGACGTGTTCACGACCGCAGGCGATACAGTGCCGGTCTTGGTGAACTCGCCGTAATACTGCTGCTGCTCAACGGCCGGGCGCACGAAGATCGCGCCATTGCTTACGTCATCTGCCAGCACTGCGGCTACCGGGATCACGTTGTCAGGCGCAGTCGGCTTGACGTTCGTGAATGCTCCAGCAGACGACGGGCTGGCAAACAGGATGTCGCCCACGCTGAATGCGCTGGTGTTGATGCCGGTGACGTGCCCCCAGACAGCGCAATAGCCGATCTGGCCTGCATTTGGCAGATCGTGCGCCATGACGCCGAGGATGTACAGGCTGGGCGTGCTGCCGTCAGCCAAGTAAGGCGCAACCGACAGCACGTTGCCCGGGCCGACGCCAGAGAATCCAACGACAGTGCCCTTCGGAATCGTCACACCTGTCGAGTTTTCGACACGCGCATAGACCGACATGCCCACAGTCTGCTCGACGCCGTAGTCCATGCCCACGGCCAGTGTCTGGTCACTTGTGTCCCACGCCACACGCCTGATGCGCTGCGCGTAGGGTGCGATGCGGAAGTCGACGTAATCGGAGGCCTGGGCGTTGTTCTGCTGCACACCCGGCTCGACCACCAGTAGTTCGATCTGGCTGGTGTCCGTCGATGGCGCAATGGTGTCGACCGTGCTGAACAGATTCTCGAACTGCTTGATCTGTTCGTGGTTCTTGAGGAACGTCGCGAGTTGATCTCGCGTCAGGTTCAGGCGTCCGGTTGCCATGTCAGTACGCCAGCGCCTCGATCTGCGCCTCGATCCGCAGGAAGGTCACATGCGCCGCAGAATCGCCCCGGAAGCGTTGCATACGGAAGTGCCGCATGAAACCCTGCCTGCGCCATACAAGGCGCTTGGAGCGGTCCCCAGGCCCACCGATGGAGATGGCCTGCTCTTGGCTCCACGTCTGGCCGTCGAGGCTGTAGGAGGCGAAGATGCGGGGCAGGTTCTTGCCGGGCCATGAAATGCGGACTGCGCCGCCTCGGCCAGACCAATTTCCCGTGCCGCCGCCAGCGCCCACCACCACTGGATACGTTGCGCCCCCAGCAAGTGTCAGCACACCCCAGCGCACACCACCGCCCCCGCCGCCGCCGCGAGCGGTGTCCGACTTGCTCTGAGAGGGCCTGCCTTCAGCGCCGCCGCCGTACACGCCTGCGGTGTTTCCTCCCGGATTGGCATTTGTGCCGCCAGAGCCGCCCCGCCCGGACATTGTGCCGCTTGCGCCCTCGCCCAGAATGCCGACGCCGCCGCCGCCACTAAACTTTGCACCGCCTGCCGCAGCACCACCTGTTCCGGCAGTGAACGCCACCAGATCGTTGCCGCCGTTGCCTCCGCTGCCGGAGTAGCCTCCCGCGCCACCGCCGCCGCCCGGGTTGTCGCTGTCAGTGCGGTCTGCGCCATTGCCGCCGTCACCGCCAAAAACAGTCGCACCCAGTGGCGTGCCGGTGCCGCCCACGCCGCCCAGCGTGCCGCCGCAAGTGCCGCCTCCGGCCGTCAGCAGCGTGCCGAAACTGGTGTTCTGCCCGTTGTCGGTGACAGCCGCAATGCTGCCGCCGCCGCCGCCCACGCACACCACCGTCGCGCTGCCGAGCCACGCAGGCGCGGGCCATGAGTACGTTCCAGGCGTCGTGAACTCGGCAGACCCTGCGGCGAACTGCTCATAGGTGATCGCCCCCGTCAGCGCCGCAAGCTCCAGTTCATGCACCACAGCGCCCTTGCCGCCGTTGTAGGCCATCAGCGTGCCAAACTCCCAGCGCACATCCTGGCCCCAGTGCGAGCCGATGGTGTCCGTCGCATAGCCCACCGTCGTTGACAGCGGATCGGCCACCAGCCACTTGTCGAAGCACCACACCCAGTTCTGGGCGCGGTAGCGCGAAAAACCCTCGAGCGTGGTCGTCAGCGTGAACCAGATCTGCTGCTTCGTCGCCTCGCTGGCCGAGGCGTCGTAGACCAGCGTGCGATCCGGCAGATGGATGTACAGGTGCAGATGCGTGCGGTCGTTGCGTGCCTCGAGTTTGCACAGCGACAACTGCGCCTCGGTGAACAGCGCGAGGATCTCGTCCACCTCCTGCGTGCTGATCTTGATCGCGCTGGCGTTGCCACCCAGGTAGATGCCAGGCGCTTCGTTCATGCCGCCGCCCAGGAAGGCGATGGACTCGATGAAGTTGCA
>JBFYTD010000023.1:0-11360 GCA_041300885.1 Anaerolineae bacterium
CGGGCGGGTCAGCTTCCGGTGTTGCCGGATCGATGATGAACGCCCCGTGCAGGCCCGCGCCGATCTGGATGTCCGGATCGACGTGGCTGTGGTACCAGTAGGTGCCGGCCGGCTTGGCCTCGAACTCGTAGATGAAGGTCTCGCCCGGCGCGATGGGCGCCTGAGTCATGCCCGGCACGCCGTCCATCGCGTTGGGAACCGCAATGCCGTGCCAGTGGACCGTCGTGTCTTCCGGCAGGTCGTTCTTAACCACGAAGCGCACGCGTTCGCCTTCGGTGACCCGGATCATGGGGCCGGGCACCATGCCGTTGTAGGTCCACGCCACCTGCTGCACGCCCTCCATGAACGTCCAGCGCACCGGCTGGGCCGTCAGCTCGAAGACCTTGACGCCATCTTCCATGCGAAACGGCAGCGGCTGGTTGCCCTCGGCCACAGTCGCGGCCGGCACGTTCTCATCAGGCAGGGCAGCCATCATGTGCGCCATACCGGGGGACAGAGTTGGGGCGCTCAAGCGGCTGGGTGTCGGCGTTGGGGCGGCAGCCGGCTGGGTGGGCTGGGCAGCGCCGCCACATGCTGCCAGCAGCGTAGCCGCTACCAACAGGAGGGTCCACTGACTTCTCTGGCGTGCGCTCATGGGCTCAACGTCCACGTGAAGGTGCGCAAAGGCGCACCGGCCAGGTTGCGAATCATCAGAGTCACCATCCTGACGCCGGTCAGGTCGCTGGCCGGAAAGCTGAGCACCCCTGTCTCTGGCTGCCAGGCCGTCGCCGTTAACTGCTGGCTTCCGAAGCGCAGGCTCGCCAACGGCGCCATGTCAACGCCTGGGTCGAGACCCGGGCCGTCGCCGACCAGCGCAAAGTCCAGCGTGGCGGCCTGTAGGTCGGCCAAATTCAACGGCGTGGCGCTAACCGTGAGACTGCCAGCCTCGGACGTGCGTGTGTTAGCCGTGTTTTGAGAAGCGGTAACAGCTTCGGCTAAAGTTGTCGTTGTGGTCATCGCCTGGGTGGGGGTCATGGCCGAACCAGCGCCCATGTTGCCCATCATCTCGCAGCCTTCGCCGCCCATCATGTCACACATGCCGCTGCCCATACTGCCATGATCCATGCCGCCGGAGCCGCTGTGGTCCATGCTTTCCATCATTTTGCAGCCCTCGCCGCCCATCATATCGCACATGCCGCTATGATTCATGCCACCGCTGCCCATGCCGCTCATACCACCTGGCATGTGCATCTCACCCATCATCTGCATCATTTGGCCCATCATGATCATCATGCGACCCATGTGTTGCTCGTGAGTCATATCCATCGAACCTGGCGCGCCCGCCATGGGCATCGCGCCAGTCATGGGCATGGTGTGGGTTATGGTCATTGAGCTGTGCATCTCGGCCATGCGCTGCATCATAGCTTCCATGTCCTCCGTCATTTGCGCCATGTGTGCAGAGTGATCCATCCCGCCGGCCATCGGCATGGTGTGGGTCATGGTCGCGCTGGCGTCCATGCCGGGATGGTGCATGGCGTGGTCAGCCTGCATGCTGGAGGTCATCGGCATGGTGTGGGTCATGGCCGCGCTGGTATCCATGCCTGGATGATGCATGGCGTGGTCGGCCGGCATGCTGGAGGTCATCGGCATGGTGTGGGTCATGGCCGCGCTGGCGTCCATGCCGGGATGGTGCATGGCTTGGTCGACTGGCAGCTCACTGGCGCTGCTTTGCGGGGACGACGCCTGCGCACTCAAGGCAGCCGCCTCCTGGCCAGGGGCCGGCTGAACGGAAGCCCCACAGGCCGCCAGCAAACCAACCAGCGACAGAGCGCCTATGACGATTCCGAGGGAAAGAAACTTGTTTTTCACGTATGTTCTCCTTGTGAATATGTCTGTGCCCATCTGAGATGAGCCATTTCAGCCTTAGGTGAGCCTGTCTACTCCAGCAGCTTGCGGCGCATTTCGTCGTACTCGGCCTGGTTGAGCTCACCGCGTGCATAGCGCTGCTTCAGGATGTCCAACGGACTCTCTGCTGGCTTGCTGCGTTTGCCGCTGGAAGGGGGCGCGGTGAACCCGGTCACCTGGGGGAAGAGCCTGCTCAAAAGCCACACGGCCACCACTATGATGACCACCCAGAAAAGAATCATCAGAATCATACTGAGACCGCCATAGCCAAAGCCCATCATCATCCTTGCACCTCCTGTCGTGCTCTACGACATGCTTACAGTATAGGCGGCCCCCATGACAGGCGTTTGACGCCAGTGTGACAATTGTGTAAAGGAAAGAAGAGAGATGCCGAGGAGTTAGGAAGCGAGAGGAAGTGAAAACAAAAACGTGCTGCCTTGGCCCGCGCCGAGGCTAGTGGCCCAGAAGCGGCCGCCGTGCGCCTCCACCAGATGCCGGGAGATGGTCAAGCCGATGCCGCTGCCGCCGCCGGCGCGGGAACGGGATTTGTCTACGCGGTAAAAGCGTTCAAAGATATGAGGAAGGTGCTCGGGATCGATGCCGATGCCGCTGTCTTGCACGGCTATCAGCAGCGACAGGTCCTCCTGCCAGACGCGCACGCTCACCTGGCCGCCAGGCGGCGTATATTGCAGCGCGTTGCCCAGCAGATTGAGCAGCACCTGAGTGATACGGCCAGGATCAGCCCAAACAGCGGGCAGGTTTGCCAGCACATCTACACCGAGCGCCACTCCTTTGTCTGCAAACTGGGACTGGAGTCGCCCGACAGCAGGGGAGACCAGCTCGACAGCGCCTACCGTGCGGCGGTTAAGGGGAATCTGGCCAGCCTCGGCGCGCGAGAGCTCCTCCAAATCTTGCACCAAACGCTGCAGACGCGCCACCTCGTGTTGAATGCCCAAAAAGGTCGCAGGGTCGGGCGGCAGCACCCCGTCCACCAGGCCCTCCAGGGTGCCGCGGATGCTGGACAACGGGGTACGCAACTCGTGGGCGACGTTGCCGACCAGCTCCAGCCGGCGCCGGTCGGTCTGCTCCAGCGCATCGGCCATCTGGTTGAAAGCCATGGCCAGCACACCGAGCTCATCCTGACCGGCCACGGCAACGCGCTGGTGATAATCGCCGCCCGCGATGCCCTCGCTGCCGGCGATCATGGCTTGCAGCGGTGTGACGATACGCCGCACAGTGAACACGCTTACCAGGACGGCTGCCACGATGGCAACCAGTGCGCCCACGGTGATGATCTCATTCAGCGCTGCGTGTAGGCTGGCGTCCAGGTCAGCAGCCGCATCCGGCCCGCGGTGGAGGGCGTCCTGCATCTCGGCGATATGATGGTTCAGGGCTGTGCTGGTGTGTAGGTTGGCCGTGCCGGCCAACACTACCACCGCTACAATGACGATCAGGAGATAGGAGAGAAAGAGTTTCCACCCCAGGCTGCGGCGGACAGCGATCAAGAGATTCATCGCGCAACATCCTCGAAGCGATAGCCGGCCCCGCGCACAGTGACGATCAGCGTTGGCTCGTCGGCGTCGTCCTCGATCTTCTTGCGGATGCGGCCGATATGCACGTCCACCACCCGCTCGTCGCCGTAATAGTCGTAGCCCCAGACCTGCTCGATCAACTGCTCGCGGCTCAGAACGCGGCCGGGATGGCGGGCCAGCGCGTGCAGCAGGTCGAACTCGGTGCTGGTCAGGTCGACCGGCAGATCGTCCTTGCGCACTTGCCGGGCATCGGCGTCGATGCGCAGCCGGCGGAACAGCAGCGCCGGCTCCTGTGCGCTGGAGCCGCGGCCGCGGCGCAGGATCGCCTTGACGCGCGCCGCCAGCTCGCGCGGGCTGAAGGGCTTGGTCAGGTAGTCATCGGCGCCCAGAGTCAAGCCGACGATCTTGTCGGTCTCGTCGGCTCGGGCGGTCAGCATCAGCACGTAGACGTTGGACTCCTGGCGCAGTTGGCGCAGGATCTCCAGGCCGTCCAGGCCAGGCAGCATGATGTCCAGCACGATCAGGTCAGGCTGCCAGGAGCGGGCCGCTTTGAGGCCGGCAGGGCCGTCGGCGGCCGTCTGGACAGTGAAACCCTCACGCTCCAGATAGGCGCGGGCGGTCCGTACGATGGCCGGTTCGTCATCTACCACAAGGATCTTGGTCGGCATAGTCTTATCAGGCCTCACTGGGAGGTTTTCCAATGGCGTCAAGTATAACACGACGCGCCGATGTTGCGAATTCTACGACAGCATGGGCTTCACCAATGCGTATCCGGGCTACGCCTGGCATGGGCGTTTCTCGCTTCAAAGTTGGCGGGGTCGAACCCTTGGTGTACAATGCCGTCAGCAACCTCGAAAACGAGCTGAACAATGACGCAATCTTCGCAAGTCGATTCCAACTACGACGTTCCCTCAGGCATCGGTAAGCCAGCGCTGCGTGCGTTGACGGCAGCCGGCTACACGCGGCTTGACCAGTTCACCGCCGTCACCGAAGCCGACCTCCAGCAGCTACACGGCGTCGGCCCGAAGGCGATCAATGTGATCCGCAGCGCTCTCAGCGCGCGCGGTCTTGCTTTCGCGGCTCATTCCGGCGCTTCGCACAACCCGCCGATAACAGAACCAAGTTCATCGCTGCAAACCACCTTCATCACGACAGTAACGCAAGCCGAAGACGTCAACGCCACCGGCCTGCCGGTGCCGGCCGAAGCCGTGGCCGCCTTGGGAACCAAGAAGCGGCCGCCGGTCAAGGTCATGCTGAACGGCTACACCTATCGCACCACGGTCGCAGCTTACGGCGACGTGTTCATGCTGCCGTTGAGCGCGGAACACAGAAAGGCGGCCGGCGTGCGGGCCGGCGACCAGGTGACCGTCACCGTGGAGTTGGACGCCGAGCCGCGCACCGTAGACGTGCCCGCGGACCTGGCGGCTGCCTTGGCCGGGGCCGGCGCGGCCGCGGCATTCGATTGCTTGTCCTACACCCAGCGCAAGGAACACGTGCGCCAGGTGGAGACGGCCAAGGCCGCCGAGACCCGCCAGCGGCGTATCGAGAAGATCGTCGCCAGCCTCCCCGGGCAGCCGTGATTCCGCACGCGCCGGGCGTCTATCTGCTGCTGGTGAGCCTGCCGGCGCGCGTCGAGGCGCAGATCGGCCGGCTGCGGCGCATCGACTTTGCGCCGGGGCTGTACAGCTACGCCGGCAGCGCGCTGGGGCCGGGCGGGCTGGCCGCTCGGCTCAAGCGCCACGCATCCGGCGCAGGCCGCCGCCACTGGCACATCGACTACCTGCTGCCCCACGCCCACCTGCTGGGCGCGCTGGCGCGCGAGGATCCGCAGCGGCTGGAATGCGCGTGGGCGGCCTGGGCCGGCCGGCAGGCGCAAGCCTGCATCCGCGGCTTCGGCTCATCCGACTGCGCCTGCCCCGGCCACCTGTTCTTCTTCGGCCCGGCCATTGACCATGCCCACTTCGTCGAACACGCTCAGCGCGACCTCGCCGCCCGCTGGTTTCCCGCCTATGCGCTCTGACCCAACGACCTCCCACTTGCAGCGTAAAACGTGAAACGTGACACTGTCCGCCGTAAGACCTCACGCATCACGCATCACGTTTCACGGTCATGGCCGTCTATCTCATCCACGCCAAGGTTTCACACTAACACGAACCCATGAACCTCCACTTCATCGACGGCACCTACGAGCTCTTCCGCAGCTTCTATGGCCCGCCCCCCAAGACCGCGCCCGATGGTCGCGAGGTTGGCGCGACCGTAGGGCTGCTGCGCAGCCTGATGGAGCTGCTGCGCAATCCGGCGGTCACCCACGTCGCTTGCGCCTTCGACCATGTAATCGAGTCCTTTCGCAACGACCTGTTCACCGGCTACAAGACGGGCGAGGGGATCGATCCCACCCTGCGCGCTCAGTTCGATCTGGCCGAGGAGGCCGTGGCCGCGCTGGGCATCGTCGTCTGGCCCATGGTCGAGTTCGAGGCCGACGACGCCATCGCCACGGCAGCCGAGCGCTGGCGCGACGATCCGGCCGTCGACCAGATCATCGTCTGCTCGCCCGACAAGGACCTGGCGCAGTTGGTGTTGGGCAGCCGCGTCGTCTGTTGGGACCGCCGCCGCGAGATCGTCTACGACGAGGCAGCGGTGATGGCCAAGTACGGCGTGCCGCCGAAATCCATCCCCGACTGGCTGGCCTTGGTGGGCGACGCGGCCGACGGCATCCCGGGCCTCCCCGGCTGGGGCGCCAAGTCGGCCGCGGCCGTGCTGGCCCAGTTCGGCCGCATCGAGGCCATCCCGGACGACGTTGCCCAGTGGCCCCTGCCGGCCGGCCGCGCCCGCCGGCTGGCCGAGACTCTGGCTGCCCAGCGCGAGCAGGCGTTGCTCTACCGCCGCTTGACTACCCTACGCCGCGACGTGCCGCTGGCCGAGAGTCTGGACAACCTGGCTTGGCGCGGCGCGCGGCCGGAGTTCCAGCAGTTGTCCGCGGAGTTGGGTGCGGATGATCTCCCCGGCCGCGTCGGCCGCTGGCTGACCTGAAAACTGCTCACGGATTTCGCGGATCATAGGAATCATCATGACCACACCCAATTCACAGCCCTTCGAAGTTCACGATCCCCAGGCGTTGGCGCAGGCGCGCTCCATCTTGGACGCCTGCCACGACGCGCGCGACATGCAGGAGTCGGTGATCGCCGCCGTGCGGCGCAACGAGACGTGGCGCGGCCAGCAGTGCATCAACCTACTGGCGCCCGAAGCGCCCACCAGCCCGGCCGTGCGCGCCCTGCTGGCGTCGGAAATCGGCACGCGCGCGGCCGAGGGCCACATCGGCGCAGTCAATCGCTGGTTCGCCGGCACTCGCCACATCGATGAGGTGGAGGCGCTGTGTGTCGAGCTGCTGAAGCGCGCCTTTCGCTGCCGCTACGCCGACCACCGCCTGGTGGCCAGCATGATCGGCAACCTGGCCGTCTACACGGCGCTGACCGAGCCGGGCGACGTGATCATGAGCATCGCCCAGCCATTCGGCGGCCACTCCAGCAACCGCTGGGATGGCCCGGCCGGCGTGCGCGGCCTGAAGGTTGTCGACGTCCCCATGGACCCGGTGGAGCTGACGGTCGATCTGGACCTGTTCCGCCAGGTGGCGCCGCTGGTGCGGCCCAAGCTGGTGGCTCTGGGCGCGTCGATGACGCTCTTCCCCTTCCCGCTGGCCGAGATGAGCGCCATCGTGGCCGAGTGGGGCGGCAAGGTCTTCTTCGACGGCGCGCACCAGATCGGGCTGATCGCCGGCGGGCAGTTCCAGGACCCCCTGCGTGAGGGCGCCGCCGTGCTGACCGGCTCGGCCGGCAAAACCTTCAGCGGGCCGCAGAGCGGCATCATGGTCTGGGACGATCCGGCCCTGACCGAAAGCCTGACCCATGCGGTCTTTCCGGTGCTGGCGGCCACGCATCAAGTCAACCGGGTGGCGGCGCTGGCCGTGTCGGCAGCCGAGATGCTGGCCTTCGGCCCGGTCTACATGGCGCAGATCGTAGCCAACGCGCAGGCGCTGGCCGCAGCGCTGCAAGCGCGCGGTATCGCCATCTTCGGCGCGCACAAGGGCTACACCCGCACTCATCAGGTCATCGCCAACGTGCGCGAGTTCGGCGGCGGGCTGGACGTGGCCCATCTGCTGGCGCGGGCCAACATCGTCGCCAACAAGAACCTGATCCCCGGCGACGCGCCGGAGGACTGGGACCGGCCCGGCGGCCTGCGCATGGGCAGCATCGAGGTCACGCGGCTGGGCATGGGTCCGGCCGAGATGCAGGCCATCGCCGGCTTCATGGCCCGCGTCCTCGTCGATCGTGAGTCGCCTGAGACGGTGGGCGAAGACGTGATCGAGTTCCGCGAGGCATTCCAGACCTTGTACTACAACTTCGACCACGGTCTGCCGGCGCGCTGATCGGTTAAGTAATCGTCCAGAAATAAGTTGGTGCTCTGGCCGGTCTCCTGACCGAGCCAGCCCGCCATGTTATTTCTGGACAGGTACTAAGATACTACGTAGGTCCAGCTACCACTGCTCGGGCCGGTCTTTGCGCAACACCCCGGACGTAGCCTGAAGGAGTGCAACGACTGGAGGGTGGGCCAGACCGAGCCCGTCTGAGACCAGTCCATGTCAAGATCCAAGCGCTTGTTGCTTCTGCTCGTCATATTGCTGATCCTCATCGGCTTTGACCAGGCCACCAAAGCGATCGCCAAGCGCAGCCTGGCCGGAGAACCAGCGCGGGAATACCTGGCCGGCGTCGTGCGCCTGGAGTACGCCGAGAACGTGGGATCGTTCCTCGGCCTGGGTGCGTCGCTGCCGGCCGAAGCGCGCTTCTGGGTGTTCACCGTCTTTTCCACGTTGTTGGTACTCGGCCTGGCGTTCTACGCCCTGCGCGCCTCGGAGCAAACGCCGCTGCTGGTCTTCCTGGGCATCAGCCTGGTGATCGCCGGCGGGCTGGGCAACCTGATCGACCGCCTGACGCACCAGGGCCGGGTCGTGGATTTCATGCAGTTGCGCGCCGGCCCGCTGCGCACGGGCGTTTTCAACGTGGCCGACGTCGCGCTGATGGCCGGGATCGGTCTAGTACTGCTGGCGCTGCTCTTGGAGCGCGATTCGGGCGATTCACCCGTTTAACAGAGTGAGACGATACCGTGACAAAGGAGACGATCGTATGAAAACTAAACTGATACTTGCTCTGGTGTTGATCCTGGCGCTGGGTGCGCTGGCTGCCTGCGGCGGCCGGGACGAGAGCAGCAAATCTATCTGGCCGGACGTGCCAGTCCCGCCCGACGCTAAGAGCTCCGACATTCGCCTGCCGCTGCCCATGCGGCTGTTGCTGCAAACGGCCGTGCGCGCATCCAACCGCGGCAGCGACGTGAACGTTGATGAGTTCGACTTCGTGGGCTACACCACGACGCAGTCGCCGCAAGAGGTGGCCGAGTTCTACAGCAGCGAGCGCATGAGCGCGGCCGGCTGGAACGCAGACGAGGGCATGAACTGCCAGGCGGGCGCGAGCGACAGCGGCATGGGAGGGGGATTCTGTATGTACGCCAAGGAAGATGGCGCCCAACAGAGCTTGCTGCTCATCGCCACCGCCAGAGACGACAACGACCGCAACACCAACATCTTCTTCATGCGCTTCGACGGCCAGTTTGGCCAATAGCCTTGCTGGCGTGCGCTATTCGTGCGAGCCTCTGTCAACCGCCGCGGCGGGGCAGAGGCTCGCTCGCGTCTGACGCCGTGTCCCCTCACTAAGGACGCGTATTGATTGGCCCCCGCTTTGGCGGGTCTTCGCGCAGCACCCCGAAAGTCTGCCGGAGTGGGCCTGACCGAGCCAAGCCGTGGTAATTGATGGACGCGTCCTGGAACCCGTTGCGGTTTGATTTCCCCCTCCTTTCAAGTACAATGGCTAAGCCAGCCAATCCCGTCTCTAGAACTGCCAACATGACCAACCCAACCCTGACCGTAGACCGCGCGCCTCTTGACGTGGCGCCTGCCGACGCCGGCTTCCAGACCGACCAGGTGGCCACCATCAGCGTCGGCCACCTGGTGCATGACACCTACACCGCCTTTCTGGCTCCCTTATTGCCGCTGATCCAGGGCAATCTGGGCATCGGCTACGCCCTGGCCGGCAGCCTGGCCATCTTCACCCAACTGCCCAGCGTGCTCAACCCCTTCATCGGCTACCTGGCCGACCGCGTCAGCGTGCGCTACTTCGTCATCCTGGCGCCTGCGGTGACCGCGACCGTGTTCAGCAGCCTGGGGCTGGCGCCCAGCTATGTCATGCTGGCCATGCTGCTCTTCGTGGGCGGTATCAGCATCGCCGCCTTTCACGCGCCAGCCCCGGCCATGGTCGCCAAGATCTCCGGCCAGCGCGTCGGCGCCGGGATGAGCGTCTTCATGGCCACCGGCGAGCTGGCCCGCACCTTGGGTCCCATGATAGTGGTGGCAGGGGTGGCCTGGTTCGGCCTGGACGGCATCTGGCGGTTGGCAGTGTTTGGCTGGCTGATGTCGCTGATCCTCTACCTGCGGCTGCGCCGCGTGGCCGCCACCCCGCGCGCGCCGGGCAGCCTGGCCATGGACGCCTTCTGGGCGCAGGCAAAACGCTTTTTCCCGGCGCTGATCTGGCTGGTGGCCGGCCGCGCGGCCATGGTGGCCGCGTTGACCATCTACCTGCCGATCTTCATGAGCGACCAGCGCCAGGCCAGCCTCTGGCTGGCCGCGGCCGCGCTGACCATCTTGCAGGCCGCGGGCGTGGCCGGCGCGCTGGCCGCTGGCACATTGAGCGACCATTGGGGCCGGCGGCGCATCCTATTGGCGCTGAGCGTGGCCGCGCCGCTGCTGCTGCTGGCCTTCGTCTACGGCCCGCTCTGGCTGGCCGTGCCGCTGCTGCTAGCGCTGGGCATCGCTGCGCTGAGCCCTGGTCCGGTCGTCCTGGCCCTGGTGCAGGACCAGTTTCCCCACAACCGAGCCTTCGCCAACGGCGTCTACCTGGCCATCGCCTTCCTCTTGCAGGCAGTAGCCATCTGGAGCGTAGGCGCGCTGGCCGATAACCTGGGCCTGACCGCGGCCTACACGATCGCCGCCCTGCTGGCCCTGCTCAGCATCCCGGCCGTCTTTCGCCTGCCTGGTCGCGCGACGATGGTGTCCTGACAACATATTTGGACACGGATTTCACGGATCAGAGAAGGGGGAGAGAGACCGTTTTCCGGTCCCTCTCCCCTTGGGAGAGGTTAGGTGAGGGGAAGTTTCTCCAGCGGCGGCCGATTCCCGAAAGCCAGCGCTGGACCCCCTGTCGGCGCGACCCAGCGCGCGGCGTTGGCGATCACCCGCTGCACGTTGGCGTCGTAGTAGGTCGGGTAGGTCTCGTGGCCGGGGCGGAAGTAGAAGATGCGGCCGGCGCCGCGCGTATAGCAGCAGCCACTGCGGAAGACCTCGCCGCCCTGGAACCAACTGACGAAGACCAACTCGTCCGGCGCGGGCACGTCGAAGTACTCGCCGTACATCTCCTCGCGCGCCAACTCAAAATACTCGCCGAGGCCGGCGGCGATGGGATGGCTTGGCGCAACGACCCAGATGCGCTCGCGCTCGTTGGCTTCGCGCCATTTCAGGTCGCACGACGTGCCCATCAGCCGCTTGAACAGCTTGGAGAAGTGGCCGGAGTGCAGGACGACCAGCCCCATGCCGGCCAGCACCCGCTGCTGGACGCGCGTCACGATGGCGTCGTCCACTGCGTCGTGGGCCATGTGACCCCACCAGATTAGCACATCGGTTTCGGCCAGAGCAGGATCGCTCAGGCCGTGCTCCGGCTCGTCCAACGTGGCTGTGCGCACGGGGAAGCCGGCCGCCCTCAGCGGCGCGGCAATCGCGGCATGGATGCCGTCAGGGTACACCGCCGCCACGGCCGCGTGCTGCTTTTCGTGGCGGTATTCGTTCCA
>JBFYTD010000276.1:0-4211 GCA_041300885.1 Anaerolineae bacterium
CGAGGTTACACCCATGCAAAGTCACCGCAAAACGATTGTTCTTCTGTTTGCTCTGTCAATCCTGATGCTGGCCCTGGCCGCCTGCGGCGGCGATGAACCACTGCCCACGGCCACGCCCACCAAGACACCCGTGCCGCTGGCTGCCAGCACGCCTGAGCCGCCGTCTACCCCCACCGACACGCCGGCCCCCACCGACACGCCCGAGCCAACGGCTACGGCTACGCCGGCCGACACGCCCACGCCTGAAGGCACGCCGACCCCGGAACCTACGCCCACGCCGGTGGCCTTCCTACGGCCTAACCAGGACGACGTCAACACGCGCAAGGGCCCTGGCACCAACTATGGCCGGGTCGGCCAGATCACGCGCGCCGACACGCTGGGCGTCTACGGCAAGAGCGCCGACGGCGGCTGGTACAAGATCTGCTGCGTCAACGGCCAGGAGGCCTGGTTCGCCAGCCAGTTCGCCCAGCTCAGCGGCGACATAGCTGCGATCCCTGTGGTCGAAGCGCCGCCGCTCAACGCCGAAACCCAGGCTGACAACGCGCCGGCCATAGCCAGTAGCGGCTCCGGCAGCCCAGGCACCACCGGCATCACCTTCATCGGCAATGTGGTGCCGCCGGTCGACAACCCGCCGCCGGGCAAATACTACGGCCTATGTGGCCTGCGCGAGAACCGTCCTGTGCGCGCAGTGGCGCCGCCGCGCGACGTGTTGACGGGCAGCACCAATCCGCTGACCGGCCTGCCCATCGACCCGGAACGCCTGCAAGACCGCATCTTCGTCGCCCGCTATGGCAACGAACCGGCCATCAACAACTACTACGGCATCTCCGCGCCGGACCTTGTGTTCGAGGAATTGATGGACAGCCTCAACACCACCCGCTTCACCACGCTGTGGTTGGGCGGCGACGCGCCGCAGATCGGCCCGATGCGCTCTTTCCGCAACACCACTATCCAACTGGCGCAGACGTTCGACGCGCCCATGACCAGCAGCGGCGCGGTCGGCCCCAACCAGGTTTTCGCCTACGCGGCCGGCGTCGAAGACCTGGATGAGCGCTGTGTTGCGGGGATCTACTTCGACAATCCCGCTGGCGGCGGCTATCAGAACCGGGTGCTGACCAGCAGCGACCGGATCCGCAACTTCTTGCAGGCCAACGGCCTCAACACCGGCGTCCGAATCCAGCCGTTCACCTTCGACGAGACCCCGCCCAGCGGCGGCCAGCCAGCCAATCGCGTCGTGATCCCTTACATCAACCGCGGCTTCTACGAGGTCGAGTGGCGCTACGATCCGGCCACCGGCCGCTATGCCCGCTTCTCCGGCTCCCAGCGCAACCCCTTGATCGACGCCAACAACGGCCAGCAGGTCAAGGCTGACAACGTGGTGATTCTGGAGGCCAAGCATGATCGGACCGATCTGCTGGTGCTGGGCAGCTACACCGTGCATACTTACCTGGTGGGCCAGGAAGGGCCGGCCACCATCATCCGTGACGGCGTGGCCATCGAAGGGCGCTGGCGCGTGCCGAACAAGTTCAGCGGCATGGAGCTAGTGGACGCGGCGGGCAATCCCATCCCGCTCAAGCCGGGCCAAACCTGGTTCCAGATCGTGCCGCCGAACTACGGTGAAACGATCGTGGGGTAGCACACCCCTGGTTGCGGCGATACAAGAATACGGCCCTTTCGATGGCTGTCATCGAAAGGGCCGTATTCTTTGCCCATCCCTACATCCCTCTGGTATAATCTCCTCCATGTCAACCTGTCGAATGAACTCACCCTGGTGCGGACGGGCCTGGCTGGCGATCTCGCTCTTGGTCGCCATCGGCCTGACCCTGCCTGCCCTGACGCCCAAGCCCAGCAGCGCCCAGGGCCAGCGCCTGGTGCTGGCCTTCTACTACAACTGGTTCGACGAGAACACCTGGACGCCGGCCAAGGTGCCTGACTTCCCGACCCAGCCCTACGTCAGCCGCGATCCGGCTGTGATGGACCGCCACATCGCTCAGGCTCAGGCAGCGGGCATCGACGCCTTCGTGGTCAGTTGGTACGGCCCTGGCGGCGGCAACCAGACCGAGGGCAACTTCGCGGCCATGCTGGACGTGGCGGCCGCGCGCGGCTTCAAGCTGGCGCTGGATGTGGAAGTCACCAGCCCCTTCGCCGGCGGCGGCACGGCCGGCACAGCCGAGATGCTGCGCCACGCCCTGGCCACTCACGCCAACCACCCGGCCTACCTGCGCGTGGACGGCAAGCCGGTCTTCTTCTTCTGGCGCCAGCAGCGTTACGGCGTGGACACCTGGCGCTCGATCCGCGACCAGGTCGACCCCGGCCGCGGCAGCATCTGGATCGCCGAAGGCATCGACATGAGCTATCAGGCCGTGTTCGACGGCCACCACCTCTACTCGGTGACCTGGAACCCGCCCAGCGACGTCTTCTACACCGCCAGCAAGTTCAGCCGCTGGGTGCAGGCCGAGCGCGAGCGCTACGGCAGCTATCGCTACTGGGTGGCCACGGTCATGCCCGGCTACAATGACCTGCGCACCGGCCGCGGCAACGCCTTCGCCCGCAGCCGTGAGGACGGCGCGTACTACGCGCAAACCTGGCAGGCGGCCATCGCCAGCAACCCCGACTGGGTGGTCATCACCTCGTTCAACGAGTGGCCCGAGGGCACCTACATCGAGCCCAGCCAGGCCTACGGCGACCGCTACCTGGGACTGACCGCTGAATGGGCAGGACGCTTCAAGAGCGGCGAGGGCCAGGTCTACTCGCCGCCTGCGCCCGCGATGTCCGGTTCGCCGGATGCCGCTGCTGCGCCAGCGGCGCCGCCTACACCTGCTCCCACACCCACCCCGGCGCCCACACCCAGTTTTGCGGCGCTGCGCGTCGAGACGGCTGTGCTCAACCTGCGCAGCGCGCCCAGCGCCGAGGCTTCGCTGTTGGGCCAAACATCAGCCAACACGATCTGGCGCGCGCTGGGCAAATTGCCCGACGAAAGCTGGTGGCAGGTGTGCTGCGTCGACCGCCAACGCGCCTGGGTCAGCGGCCAGTGGGTGCAGCCGATTGGCCCAGCCGATGCTTTGCGGCAAGTTCCCAACGTCGACCTCCTCGCCACCAGCAGCGAGTGGCGGGGTGTCACCATGGATTGATCATGATCGAGAAACCGGGTTTTTCTTGTGTGGCCATGGCCTTTGGCTTCGCACACGCCGTACATGGCGCCACGATCTTGGTCTGGGAAGCAAAAACCCGGTTTCTGATGCCCTGAGCAGTAACGAATGACCTAATTGCTTTTGCCCACCAGGAGGCTCCCTTGCTCAACACCACCCCCACGCTTTACGACGACGTCGCCGAAGTCCTCATCAGCGAGGACCAGATCCAGCAGAAGATCGCCGAGATTGGCGCGCGCATCTGCACCGACTTTGCCGGCGAGCAGATCCTGATCGTCGCCGTGCTCAAAGGTGCGCTGCTCTTCCTGGCCGATCTGATCCGCCACATCGACCTGCCTCTGGCCATCGACTTCCTGGCCGTCTCCAGCTACGGCGCAGGCACCGAGAGCAGCGGCGTGGTGCGCATCCTCAAGGACCTGGACGAGACCATCGAACACCAGAACGTGATCATCGTCGAGGACATCGTCGACTCGGGCCGCACGCTGGACTATTTGCTGCGCATGCTGCGCCAGCGCAACCCGGCCACGCTGCACGTCTGCACGCTGCTGGACAAGCGCGAGCGGCGCGAGATCGACGTGCCGATCGACTACGTGGGCTTCGAAGTGCCCGATGCCTTCGTGGTCGGCTATGGCCTGGACTACGCCGAGCACTACCGCCAACTGCCCTTCATCGGCGTGTTAAAGCCGGAAATCTACGAGTAACACCCTCGTGCTTCCGCCACAAGCTGTATCATGAAATCCGACTAGCGTTATGTCCACTGCCTGGCTAACGCCACCCCTGCGACAATGCACAGCAAGGCCCGCCTTGCCGGCGTTGCTGCGCGGGCTGGCAGTGCTGGCCCTGGCTTGCGCCGCTCTGGCGCTGGCCGCCGATCCGGCTTGGGCCGCGCCTGAGCCTCCACCGCGCCATGTAGTCCAGCCCGGTGAGACGCTGAACACCATCGCGCAGCAGCACGGTAGCACGGTCGATGCCATTATGGCTGCCAACGCGCTGGCCGACCCCGACCGCATCGAGGTGGGCCAGGTGCTGGCGGCGCCCGCGGCCGGCGCTCCCCTGCTGCGC
>JBFYTD010000277.1:0-4202 GCA_041300885.1 Anaerolineae bacterium
TGGCCTAGGAACGGCAGCCCTCGAACCCGGTCGCTTTGCATGATCCGGATGAAACGCGACGACTCGAGCAAGAAAAAAGCCACGACTACGAGGCCGACCAGGGCGGTGCTAGCGGCGTCTACAATTGCGGCCAGCAGACCGGCCAGCACGGACGCTGCGGCGTCCCCGGTCTGACCGGACCCACCTCCGAAGCCGAGGCCTCGCTGGGCCAGCGCCGCCTCGACCTCTGCAAGCCGCGCCGTCAGCGCCGCACTGTAGGAGGCCAGGCCGGCCTGCAGGCGACCGACCGCGACCAGGACCAATACCACCAACAGCACCCCACCGGCCACCAACGCGACGACCAAGAGGAGCAGTGCCAGGCCCTGCTTCAGACCCCGCGCCTGTAACCACCGGTAGAGGGGCATGCTCAGCGCCATCAGAAAGAAGGCAAACAGCAGCGGCGTAAGGACAGGTGCGCCCCAGTGCAGCAACACCAGCACAAAGCCGACCAGAGCTATCGCCGCCAGCGCGCGACCGACAGGCGGAATCGAACGGGCAGCACTTGGGCTGGTGCCTATCACTTCGGCCTGCGCGGTGACTGTCTTGCTTTCGTCCATCGCCCCTTTGCCGCTCCTGTCAAATGGTATCGTATCGTCCCATTATATCGCACGGATGGCCCAGTGACAAGTTGCACCCGCGGCGGTATTGGGGAAATCCTATATGGTTCAGCGGCGCCGAGCAGATGGCAGAGGGAGCAGGATGGTGAAGCGGCTGCCCTTGCCGGGTTGGCTGTCCACTTCTAGCTGCCCACCATGGGCCACTACCAGGTCGCGGGCAATGCTGAGCCCCAGACCCATACCTTGCGGGAAACGCTTGTCACGCTGGCTGCGGTAAAATGGCTCAAAGATGCGGGCCTGCTCCAGGGGGGCAACGCCAATGCCGGTGTCGCCCACCACGATGGCGACCGCACCATCTCGCGCGCTGGCTGCCACCGAGACCGTACCCTCCGGGGTGTACTTGATGGCGTTGCTGAGCAGGTTGCCCAGGACCTGCGCCATACGCTCAGGGTCGATTTCGACCACAGGGAGCCCGTCGGAGACGTCGATCTCCCAATGCAAGCCCTGGTCGTGGGCGGTCTGGCGCCAGGGCACCACGGTACGCGGCAGCCAGTCAGCGAGAGCGATAGGCTGCAGCTGAAGCTCCAGGGTTCCCAACACCTGATCGTGGAGATGGGTCAGGCTATCCAGCAACGGGTGCAGGCGCTGCACCTGGCCGTCCATGCCCTCCAGCAACTCGCGGCGCAGCGCCGGGTTGTCATCCGCCCCCCGCAAGAGGGCCTGCGCCGCTGATTGGAGCGACCCGAGCGGCCGGCCCAGCTCGTGGACCAGGTTGGCCAGTAAGCGACGGCGCGATTCTTCCATCACGCGCAGCTGCTCGATCAGGGCATTAAAGGCCACTAGCAGAGTGCTGATCTCTTCCGGCCCTTCCTCTTTCAGGGTGGTCCACTCTCGCCCGCTCGCAACTCCCTGAATCGCATTGGTCACGCGCCGCAGTGGGCGCCCCAAGTTCACGGCCAGGGCCAGGCCGATGATGACCCCTGCGAGCAGCTCAACCCCCAAAACACCGGCAATTAGATAGCGCAGCCGAGTGATCTGGTGGCTGAGGTCAGACATCCGTTGGGAGAGCTGCACGACACCGAGGATCTCCTGGTCGGGTCCCACGACAGGCACCATCACTTGCACAAGGCGCAGCGCCTTGAGGTGGGCAACATGCACCGGTTGTTCTCCCGTCAAGGTAGCGCTCAGGCCCGCCAATGCTCCCGGCTGCTCGGCCTGTCCCTGCGACGCCGGCCGGCTGGACGCCAACAACTTGCCGTAGGGGTCGTACAACACGATCCACGATGCCGAGCTGATCGTGTAGCTGCTCACAAAGTGCTGGGCCTCGCCGGCATCGCTCCAGATGCCAGGTTCCGCACGGGCCATCTTGGCCGTCATCGTCGCCTGATCGACCAACTGCTCGGTGAGACCGGCGAGCAAGACCTGCGTCTCTACCAGGTACGCGAGGGCAGCGCCCACGAGGGGCACCAACAGCAAGATGGGCAGGATGTGGCTCAAGATCAGCCGGCCACGCAGCGTACGCATCGCGTTAGTCCTCCGTCGCCTGGGCGTAAGGCTCCAGCTTGTAGCCGACACCCCGGACGGTGACGATCCGGAAGGGATGCTTGGGATCCGCCTCGATTTTTTCTCGTAGCCAGCGGATGTGGACATAGACCACCTGGGGCTCACCCGCGTACTCGGCACCCCACACCTGGGCCAGCAGCTCATCGACAGAGATCACCTGTCCGGGCTTCATCGCCAGCGTGTGAAGCACGGCAAACTCGCGCGGGGCAAGGTCCAACCGCTTGCCCGCCAGGGTGGCGACGTGGGCCGCCGGCTCCACAACAAGATCGCCAACCTCAAGCCGTTCGGAGGTAGCCGCCAAAGGAGCCGCACGCTTGGAGCGGCGCAGCACTGCCTTGATGCGGGCCAGCAGTACGTTGAGGTCGAACGGCTTGGTCACATAATCGTCGGCACCTAACTCAAGGCCCAGGGCCTGGTCCAGCTCCCTGCGCCGAGCTGACACAAAGATAATGGGTGTGTCCGCCTTTTCGCGAAAGCTGCGCAGGGCATCCAGGCCATCCATGCCCGGCAGGCCGATGTCCAGAAGGATCAGATCAGGAGGCTCGCGTTGGGCGAGGCGCAGGGCGCTTTCAGCATCGGCTGCCGTACTCGTACGATAGCCACTCTGCTCCAGGTTGAAGGCCAGGCTGCGGCGCATCAGGGCATCGTCGTCTACCACAAGGATGTGTTTGCTCATGGCGCTTGTCCACGTGTTTGCTATGCCCGCATTCTACCACAAAACGGCGGTATTGGGAACTGACCTCTGCTGCGCGTCGGCCGGCAAGCAGGGAGCAGGCGAGCCCCAGATGCGGGCGCGCCTGGGGCAGAAAGGCGCCTGCTTCACCTGTCTGGCTAGCCCGCGACCGATTCGACGGCGCTCGCCGGCACCCAACCTTCCAGGTCGCTGCCGGGCAGAACGAGCCGCGCCCAGCTCCCGCGTGTCTCCAGCAGTCTCACCTCTGCGCCATTGTGCAGCGAGAACGCGGTCGCGTACTGGGTTCCGGGGCCACTCGTGACCTCCACCTCGGCGGCCACAATCACACCTTCAGATTCGCCCGAGCCCACGTACAAGAAGCTGCCGAGTGCCAGGACCGAAACCACCAGCCCAACGCTCACCCCGACGAGGCAATAGCGCAGGCCCTTGCGCCAGCGGCCACCCGCTTCGGCGCTGCCGGTGACGATGACCAGGAACGCGAACACGCCCCACAGGGCCACGGCGGCCATGGCCAGCTCGTTGAGGGTGAACCGCCACTGCACGGCTTCCCCAAATTGGCTTAATAGGCCACCGTCGTCCGCCACTTCCACCCGATCTACCGCCTGTGCGCGGGCCAGGGCCAGGTTGGCCCTGATGTCTGGATCGCGGGGGGCGAGTTGCTGAGCCCGGCGGTAGTTGACGATCGCGCCACCCGTGTCCCCTTGCTTGTAGTAGGCATTGCCCAGGTTGTAAAACAGCGCGCTGTCGACATACCCCTGATCCACCAACTGCTCGTACGCCTGTGTCGCCTGGACAAACTGGCCAGATTCGTAGAGCCCGTTAGCCACATGCATGGCTTCGGCCGCGGCCTCGGCGGCGGGCGTCGCGGCGCTGGCCAACAGCTGCGAGCCGTTGATCGCCAATACGGCAAACATGATCAGGGCAATCAGGGCGATGAGTGCGATTCGTTTCATGTCGAGTCTCCCTTACAGTGCCTTTTCCAGGGCATCGATCAGGCTGTCCACTTCTTGCAGCAGAATGTGAGCATAGCGTGGATCGTCCGCTCCGGGAGCAAAGCGACCCAGTTCGCTGCTGACCAGCACGCCTTCGACGCGCTCTGCCAGGGCCGCATCCACCCCACGCTCAGCCAAGGATTCGGCCAGGGCCTGGTGCGTCAGCCCCGCCACCGGGCGGTCCAGTTTGTCCGACAAGTAGGCAGTCAGGATATGTCCAGCGGCGTCGTAGGCGGTCTCCCCTTGCTTGCGTGCCCGGGCCAGGGCGCTTTTGGCCTTCTTTCGCGCTTTAGAGCTGCGGGCCAGGCCGGCATTGTTCGCCCAGTGGTGTTGTCGCCGCTGCCAGGCAAAGTAGCC
>JBFYTD010000278.1:0-4199 GCA_041300885.1 Anaerolineae bacterium
AGCGCGGCGAACGCCACGCCCAACCCGCCCTTGCCCATGCCAATCATCAGAGCGGCGGCGGCGAAAATCAGGTAGTAGATAGGCGTGGCTTCAGACATGGGGCAGTTCAGCAATCCAGTTGCAGTAGCTCCTGGGCGAGATTGGTTGACCTTCTGATTGAGTGGTCGTATACTGAAGGCGCAGTCGCGTTGGGCAACGCTGGTAGTCCCCGATTCTGCCATGAGCCCGTGTGGGCCGTGATCACTGTGTTCCTGCTGGCTGTGTTGAGCAAAGGATCATCTTATGCGACATCTTGAAAGACACCGCATGTCCCGCATCGGTTGGCTGCGGGCAGCCGTGCTGGGCGCCAACGACGGCATCGTTTCCACATCCAGCCTGGTGCTGGGCGTGGCCGCATCGGGCGCTACGTCCCAGAGCATCCTGATCGCCGGAGTGGCCGGCCTCGTCGCCGGCGCCATGTCCATGGCTGCGGGCGAATACGTGTCGGTGAGCTCGCAAGCCGACACCGAGAACGCCGACCTGGCCCGTGAACGGCAGGAACTGGCTACGATGCCTGAGGCGGAACACGCCGAGATGACGGCCATCTACGTCGAGCGCGGGCTCGAACCCGAATTGGCCAGCCAGGTGGCCACGCAGTTGATGGCCCATGACGCGCTGGGTGCGCACGCGCGCGACGAGTTGGGCATCTCTGAGATGGTGACGGCGCGACCGGTGCAGGCGGCGCTGGCCTCGGCCGCCACGTTTGCCGTGGGCGCGGCGCTGCCGCTGCTGGTGGTCCTGCTGGCGCCGCAGCCGGCGCTGATCTGGGCCGTGGCCATTAGTTCGCTGCTGTTCCTGGCCCTGCTGGGCGCGCTGGCCGCGGTCACCGGCGGTTCGCCGGTGTTGCGCGCTACGGCGCGCGTGACCTTCTGGGGCGCGCTGGCCATGGCGCTGACAGCCGGCGTCGGCGCGTTGTTCGGCGTATCCGTCTGAGCCACACGGCGGCTGCGCATAGGCCGGCCCGAGCGGCAATTTTCAGGCCAGACAGATGGCTGATGACTAAGCCATTCTACGGCTGGATGCGGAAAGTTGCCAACTTTTCCGTGACGTTGGCAACTTTCCACTAGCGCAGCCCGTAGCACGCGCCAGCATTCGTCATGACGTAGGGGCAGCCGTTGCCATGGCCGCAGGCCGCACAGGCGACGGCCGCGCGATCCTCGATGCGCTCCAGCCGGCCCATGCGCACCAGCTCAGCCAGCATCCCCTCCAGCACGGCCGGTTCCAGGTCGAGCTGCGCGGCCAGCAGGTCAAGGCTCATAGGGCCTGGGGCGTTATGGAAGAGGGTGAGGAGTTGGCGTAACATGGCAATCGGTGAACGGTGAGCGGTGAGCGGTGAGCGGTAATCGCTCACCGGTAATCGGTGCAGAAATCATCTTCTGATCACCGATCACCGGTTACCGTTCACGCTCCGAGAAGCCAACCGGCGGCCTGGTACGTCACGAACCCGGCGATCCAGGCCAGCGCCAGCAGGTAGAAGAAACTGAAAAGCATCCACTTCGCGCCGAACTCCGACTTGAGCGCGCCCATGGCAGCGACGCAGGGGGCGTAGAGCAACACGAAGACCAGAAATGCCAGCGCTGAAGCAGGTGTGAACTGCGCCTGTAGAGCCTGGCTGAGGCCGGTGTTGGCCTGAGCGGCCTCAGCGCCCAACAGATTCACGCCGGGGATCATGCTCAGGACGATACGCACGGAGTCGACCACGGCCTGGCCAAAGCCAACCACGATGGTGCGCAGGTCGGCAGCCAGATCGACCGGCTCCGGCAGCTCGGCCGGCTCATCCCCCAGGTAGATCACAGCCATGCTGCTGACCACCACTTCCTTGGCCACCAGCCCCGTGGCCAGCGAGCCGGTGGCCTGCCAGGTGCCGAAGCCCAACGGAGCGAACAGCGGCGCGACCGCGCCGGCCGCCCGGCCAAACACGCTGTCCTCGGTGTTCTCTACACCGATGGGCAGGTTGAGCAGCGCCCAGACAACCACCGACGCGGCCAGGATCAGCGTGGCGGCCTTGCGCACGAACTCCTCGCTGTGGCGCCACATGTGGATGCGCAGGCCGTGCCAGGCCGGCAAGCGGTAGGCGGGCAACTCCAGCACGAACAGCGAGTCGCTGGTCTTGGCGAACAGCGTGCGGCGCATCAGCAGGCCGGTCAGCACGGCCAGGACAATGCCCAGCAGATACAGCCCGAAGATGACCGCGCTGGCCTGCTGCGGAAAGAAGGCCGCGGCGAAGATGACGTAGACCGGCAGGCGGGCCGCGCAGCTCATCAACGGCACCATCAGACCGGTCAGAATGCGATCGCGGCGATTCTCCAGCGTGCGGGTGGCCAGAATGCCGGGCACGTTGCAGCCGAAGCCGACGATCAGCGGGATGAAGCTCTTGCCGTGCAATCCCAGCACGTGCATCAGCCGGTCCATCACAAAGGCGGCGCGGGCCATGTAGCCGCTGTCCTCCAGCAGCGCCAGGCAGAAGTAGAGGATCAGCAGCACCGGCAGGAACATCAAGACCCCGCCCACGCCAGCCATCACCCCTTCGACCAGCAACGACAGCAGCCAGGCTGGGGCCGAGATCGCCGTCAGTCCGGCCGCTACCCAGTTGGCCAGAACGCCGTTGACCGTGGCGTCGATCCAATCCACGAAGGGGGCCGAAACGTCGGCGGTCAGCTTGAAGACCAGAGCCATCAGCAGGAAAAAGATCGGTAGGCCCAGCAAGCGGTGCGCCACCACGTCGTCGATGCGGTCGGTCAGGCTGCGCTGGCGCAGACCGGCGCGGCGCTCGACCACCTGGTGGGCCAGGCCATGCACAAAGCCATAGCGCCGGTCGGCGACCAGCAGTTCCACGTCGTCGCCGTAGACGGCCTGCACGCGCGCCGCGGCCTCTTGGGCCTGCTGGCGCAGGGCAGCGGCCTCGGGCGCAGCGCCCAACGCCTGCAGGGCCAGCTTGTCCCCCTCCAACAGCTTGAGGGTGGCGTAGCGCGGCGCGTTGGGACCGAGCAGCGCAGCCACCTGGGGCTGCAACGCGGCGATCTCCTGCTCCATCTCGTAGCCGTAGTCGACGACCTTGGGATGCGGTGCAGCCTCGCTGACGGCCAGCCGCAGCAGTTCCAGCAGGCCCTGCCGGCGCCCGCCGACCGTGGGAACAACCGGCACGCCCAGCAGCCGGCCGAGCAGCGCCACGTCGATCACAATGCCCTCGGCCTCAGCCCGGTCCATCATGTTCAACGCCAGCGCCACAGGCACGCCCAGCTCCAACACCTGCGCAGCCAGGTAGAGGTTGCGCTCCAGATTGGTGGCGTCAGCCACGACGATGGCCGCGTCGGGCCGCTCCTCCAGGATGAAATCGCGCGCGATGACTTCCTCCAGCGAGTGTGCGCTGAGGCTGTAGGTTCCAGGCAGGTCAACCAGCGTCACCTGTCCGCCGTCCCAACGCACCGTGCCCGAGGTGACGTCCACCGTCTTGCCGGGCCAGTTGCCCACGTGTTGTCTGCCCCCGGTCAATGCATTGAAGATGGTGCTCTTGCCGGCGTTGGGGTTGCCCGCCAGGGCCACCACCGGCCCGGTATCAGCCTTGCTGGCCACGAGCACCGCCGTACAACCAACGTAGCCAGCGGGGACAACGGTTGGCTCCCTGCGGATCACAGGCGCCGTCCGCCAGCTCCGGGCAATCTTCGCAGGGCAGCCGTTCCACCAGCACGTACGCTGCCTCGCTGCGCCGCAGCGACAGCCGGTAGCCCTTGACCATGTACTCGACGGGATCGCCCAACGGCGCCACCCGCACCACGCTGATCTCGGCGCCGGGCACCAAACCCATGTCGAGCAGGCGCCTGCGCAAGATTGCGCCGCCATGTACTTGATGTACGGCGCCGCGTTGTCTGGGGAGTAGAGCTGTCAGTTGTTCCATGTTTAGGCTGTCCTTCAAATATACAGTCAATTTCTTTAGCCCAATCATAGCACAACATCAGCACTCTGAGTATGATCTAGATCAGGTTTTGCTGCCTTTTTTCGGCCAGACGTTGAGAAACCGGGTTTTTCTTCTGCGTTCATGCTCTTTGTCGGCGCACACACCTTGCTTGGCGCCATGACTGTTGCGTCTGAGACAAAAACCCGGTTTCTTCTGCCCACGCGGTCAGCGGTCCCCCAACAGCCCGCGGATGGCGGCCACAGCC
>JBFYTD010000279.1:0-4198 GCA_041300885.1 Anaerolineae bacterium
GCCTGCCTGACCCATGGCAACCTGGTGGCCAACACCCTGCAGGTTCGCCACTGGCTGCACGACCTGCAATACGGCCAGGAGACTTTTGTCTCGGCGTTGCCTCTGCTGCACAGCCTGGGCATGACGACGGCCATGAACCTGCCTATTGCCGTGGGGGCGACCATGCTGCTGCTGCCCGGCTTCGACACCACCGAGCTGCTGGATGTGATCTGGAACTACCAGCCGACGATTTTCCCCGGCCTGCCAGCCATGTTCGCGGCCGTCAGCCGTATCCGCAACCTGCGCGGCCACGGCTTCGGCTCGGTCAGAACATGCCTGAGCGGCGGCGCGCCTTTGCCGGTCGAGCTGCATGAGGCTTTCGAGCGGCTGACCAGGGCGCGGCTGTTGGAGTGCTACGGCCTGACCGAAGCCACTGCGATCACGCACATGAACCCTCTGAACGGCCGCCGCGGGGCCGGCTCAGTCGGGGCGCCGCTGCCCAACACCGACGCCAGGGTGGTCGATCCGGCCAGCGGGGCCGAGCTGGCCGCGGACCAAGTGGGAGAGCTGCTGGTCAAGGGGCCGCAGGTGATGGCCCACTACTGGGTCGAGCCAGCCGGCGCCATGTTGAGCGATGGTTGGCTGCCAACCGGCGACCTGGCCGTGATGGACAGCGAAGGCCACTTCCGCATCGTCGGGCGGCAGGAAGATGTGATCTGGCTGCCCGAGGGTGCGGTTTATCCCCGCGATGTGGAGGAGGTGCTCTATGAAAACAACCAGGTGTTGGAGGCGGCGGTATTGTGGTCGGTGGACGATGTCGGCGCAACGCAGGTCAAAGCCTACGTCGTCCCCCGCCCGCGCGGCAAGCTGACCAGCGAGGAGTTGATCAACTTCTGCCAGCACCGCCTGGACGCCCATGCAGTTCCGACCCAGATTGTGTTTTGCCAGGATCTGCCCAAGTCTGCGACCGGCAAGGTCATCCGGGCGCTACTGGAACAGATCGAGCCGGGGGCTTGATTTGTAGGATGGCATCGCTGCCGGTTTGGGAGCGCCCTGCGGCGCATTCCCCCGCGAGCGTGTCAAGATCGGCACATAGATGAAGTTCTGCCCATAGGGCACGAAAAACGAGATTCGTTGCCGGTTGTTGGCCAAACCGGTCTCGTCCGTGGCCGGTGCTACTTCTACAACCACCGTGTTCGGCCCTGGTGCAAACCCATGCCAGTCGTACGACACGGTGGTGACGTTGGCGTTCGAGCCTCGCTCGATGACGCGGGTGTGTAGCAACGTCCCTCCGGCCCCTGGCTCGCCATCCCAAAACCGGACCCTGACCTGGTTATCGCTGGTGCCGTGCGCGGCAAGGTTTGCTGCCGTTGCACTCAGCTGTATCGACGTGGTGCTGCCGGTGGGCGTTGCTGGCGTCATTGCCAAGCTGGCCACGGCCAGGTCCGGCTGCTGGATCGTAGGGAAGGTGAAGGTGCGCGTGTTGTTGGGGTCGCATGGCTCGCCCACCTGCCCGGCAAGGTCAGCCTGCAGGGTCAACTGCGGCGGCGCAGTGATCTGAGCCTGCCAACTGTGGTCAATCAGAACCCTGTCATTGCCGCCGTGGCGCGGCGACAGGCCAGGCACCTGCCATTGCTGAAGCATGGCGCTGTTGCTGTCCAGGCGCACCCAGAAGCTGCCGGTTGGCCGGTCGCCCATATTCTGAACCCAGCCGGTGGCCTGCAGCGAGCTGGCCTCGTTGGAGAAGAGGGCCCATTTCGCGGTAGCCTGGAAACCTTCCACCGCAATGTCAGCATAGTGCGACACCAAGTTGCTCACGTAGTTGCCGAACTCCTGCCCCAGCGGAAGTAGCTGAAGGTTCACAGGACTCATCAGGCTGGTGTGAGTCTGGGCGAAATAGCGTTCTTCGCTGCTCAGAATAAACCAAAACCACTGCTGCAACATCCGTCCCCCGTCATCGGGCATGCCGATGGCGCGGTCGATGATCTCTGGCCTGTGATAGAATAGGTCGAAGGTCGCCATCAAAAAGCGTTGCACGCGAGCTTGATCGAAGCCCGTGGACTCGTTCAATAGGATGCCATACTCCGTATTGATCAGCGGCTTGTTGCGTTGGCCATGATCAGCCATCCACTGGCGCATCATGCGGATCTGCTCCAGTATCCGGTTCAAGTCATCAACCTCGTCGGGGTGAGTAATGATCGTGGCGCGCAGCGGGCTGTCATCTTCCAGCCGCCCATTGGGCAGGCTCGCCGTCGATTCGGCAACAATGGCATCAACCCGCACCCAGTTGTCGCTGGCAGCCGCGTTTTTCAGCCCGTTCACTCCGACGCGGATGTGGTGGCGCCGTCCCAGGACAGCTTGCGGTGATGGCTGCAAATTGTCGAAAGTCAGGCTGCGCAGGCCGGGAGATGGCGTATACAGGTCGATGGTTTGCACCAAACGGGCGTCGATGAAGATGTCGGCCAGGCCTGCGTCCGGCCCGGTGAACAAGAAGACCGTCACTGCGTCGCCCTCGAAGGCAAAGTAGGAACGCGCGCCCCAGTTGTGGCTTTTGTGATACGTGCCGCCGCTGGCGGCCGAATCGTCGACCTCGGTCCACTCGCCTGCGCCATAACCAACCGCGTTGACGAAACCATAGGGCAAATCTGGCCCCCACTCGTGGACCATTTCGTTGACCACATAGCCGTGGAAACTCCATACATCCACCGGCATGTCAACCTCGTACATCGACCGGTAGGCCTGCCACGCCCGATCGAGCCAGGCCAGACGCAGGGGAGATACGGTGGCAAAGCCGTTCATGGCAACTTTGGCCGTAGGGTCGGCGCTCTTGATGGTGTGATAGATGTCGTGGTAGATGCGGGCGTACCCTTCCGGGGTTGCGAGGTCGTGGTCCCCGCGGTATTCAGCCTCATTGCCGATCAACCAGGTCGCGCCCGGGTTGTTCCTGATGGCCAACTGGAGATAGGCGCCGTTGGGCACGTAGCCTTCCGGCTGCCAATCAGGCAGGAACTCGTTCACGTGAATCATGGGCAAGTAGTCGATCCCACCGGGATGAGGAGCATCAGCGTTGGCCCACCAGTCCAGGTATGCACCGCCATGCAGCGGTGCAATGTTGAAGGCATTGATGCCGCCGTTTTCAGTACCCCCAACCGAAAAGGCAAAGCGTTGGTGAGCGGAAGGATAGAGGCAGGCGTTGTTGGGCGTCTCTTCGGCTGCACTGGTTACAGGAGCGAGGATGGCTGACAGCATAACGGCGATGAGCAGGCTCAGTCGCGCCGGGGCTCTCGTGACGGACATTACAGGCACGACCTCCTGGATTGCGGAATATTGCCCACTTTTGTGGGCAAGTTGGCTTCGAGTTTAGTATACAATGGCGCGAGAACGAAGTCGATATGACTTTGTTCTCATTATTCGCAATGATGCCGCTGGTATTGCGTCCAGATTTACTGGCTCATTCCACCAGGATACCAGCCCCATGCGCCGCTCCCTACCTTGTGCGCAACAAAAGGGCTGCCTTCTTCACGAAGACAGCCCGCAGTCTCTTTCAGTCACCTCCATACAGTACCGTCTGGAGGCTGGGAAATAGGGTGGGAGTCACGCACGCGCCATGCGGCTTAACTCCTCTGGCACCACACCGTCGTCCAGCTTGACGAACAGCGCCTCGGGCTTGCGCAGCGCCTGGCCGGCCGGCAAGGTCGTCGCCTGCCAACGGCCCGCCGCACCGCTGCCGTCGTAGCGCAGCGCCAGATGCTGGCCGCGGCCGTCGGCAATGACCTCCGTGTACTGACGGCCAAAAAGCTGGCTGTCGTAGCCCAGATAGTCATGGACTTGCTGCGAGCTGAACGGCAACACGGGGGCAAAGAACAGCTTCAGCCAGTCGATGGCCTGCAACACCACGTAGACGCTGCGGCCGGCCGCCGCGCGGTCGGTCTTGATCTGCTGCCAGGGCGCCTTGTCGTTGATATAGCGGTTGACCTCCTGACTCAGGCGCAGGGCCGCGTCCAGCGCGGCCTTGAATTTGCGGCCGGCATAGAGCGCGCCCACGCTGTCGAAGCCGGCCTGCACCGTGGCCAACAGCGCCAAATCGGCGGCGTCCAGCGGGCCAGGCTCAGGCACGCGACCGTCGAACTGCTTGTAGGCAAAGCCCAGCACGCGGTTGACCAGGTTGCCCCAGTTGGCCACCAGCTCGGTGTTGACCCGGCGCACGAACTCCTGCCAG
>JBFYTD010000280.1:0-4193 GCA_041300885.1 Anaerolineae bacterium
CGAGGGCGTGAGCTTCTTCCATGATGGAAACCAACGACCTGGTCTACTCTGCGGTGCTGCGTGACTTTCAGGAAGCCCGACGACGGGCCGCTCTGGAGGACCTGAAAGCGCGCCTGACCGGCAAATCCGACGACCTGCTCTCCTACGAGGCGATCAGAGATCTTCTTCAGACGGAGAGCAGCACCAGCCGCGGCTTGCAGGATATCTCATTGGATGCGATCGTCGGCAGCGTCGGCCGCTATCACGACTTCACCCGCTCGTTCTTGCCCCGTCGCGAGAGCGACCAGCACCGCTGGGCCAACGTCAAGCTCAAAGCCATCTACCAAGGCGGCTTTCCACCCATCGAAGTCTATCAACTGGGCGCGAATTACTTCGTGCTCGACGGCAACCACCGCGTCTCGGTGGCCCGTCAACTGGGCGCTGACACCATCCAGGCCTACGTGACCGAGGTGCATAGCCGGGTGCCGCTCTCTCTGGACGCAGAGCCGGACGAGCTGATCATCAAGGCCCGCTATGCCCGCTTTCTGGATTACACATCGCTGGACAAGACGCGGCCGGGGTTGGACCTGCTTGTCACTGCCCCTGGCCAGTACCGCCGGCTGGAAGAGCAGGTCGAGGCCCATCGCCGGCTGTTGGCCCAGCGCCAGGGACGTGAAGCGTCACTGGCAGAGGCGGCCGCGGCCTGGTACGACGCTGTTTACCTGCCGGTGATCCAAGTCGTGCGCGACTACGACCTCCTGTCGGGCTTTCCAGGCCACAGCGAGGCCGATCTGTTTCTGTGGGTGTCGGAGCGTCAGGAGGATGTGGAAGAGGAGATCGGCTGGACCGTCGGGCCGCAGCGCGTGGCCGGCGAGCTGGCCAATGGCCGCAGCCGCCGCCAGCGAACTGGCGACGGCCAGGAGAGCGTTTCCGCCGACGCTGCCACAAACACGCTGCCGCGGCTCGATTCTATGCCGTTCGACCCGGTTGGCGAACGCCTCTTCCCCGACATTCTCGTGCCAATCAGCGGCACAGAGCGCGGCTGGCTGGCTCTGGAGCAGGCGCTGCTGGTGGCGCAACGCGAGGGTTCAGCCTTGCATGGCTTTCACGTTGTCCGCTCCGACAGCGAAGGCGGCGCACAGCGGGCGCGCAGCGTGCAGGACGAGTTCGATCGGCGCTGTCAGGCTGCCGGCATCGCCGGGCAACTGGTGGTCGAGGTCGGGCCGGTGGCGCGCACCATCTGCCAGCGGGCGCGTTGGACTGACCTGGTGGTAGCCAACCTGGCCTTTCCGCCGGGCCGCAGCCTGGCCGGTAAACTCCAGTCGGGCTTTCGCACCCTGGTGCATCGCTGTAGCCGGCCGGTGCTGGCGGTGCCGCAGGTTTCGCCGCTGAGCCGGGCGCTGCTGGCCTTCGACGGCAGCCCACGGGCGCGTGAGGCGCTGGTCGTCGCCGCCTACCTGGCCGGCCGCTGGCGCATTCCGTTGAGCGTAGTGACAGTGATGGAGCCGGGCCGCGCCAATGCCAGCACCCTGGACGTAGCCCGCGACTACCTTGCCGCCCACGGCATCGAGGCGCACACGGTCGAGGCGCACGGCGATGTGGCTGACGCTATCCTGCAAGCGGCCGCCGACGAGCGAGCTGACCTGCTGATCATGGGCGGCTATGGCTATAGCCCCATGTGGGAGGCGATGCTGGGCAGCGCCGTCGATCGCCTGCTGCGCGAGAGCCGGCAGCCGATGTTGATTTGTAAGTGATCTGCGACTGTGTGCCAGTTTGTTGTGCTTCGGCGGTCAGCAGCATGACATAAAAACGAAGTAAATCGTAACGGCTCAGGCATGCCATAATCCAGGGATTGGAAATCCCCGGCTAAATCTGAGAAGCGGCCTTACCTACCCAGCTCTGCAGGGCAGCCGCTGGGGGACGGTGTTCCCCAAGCCCTGAGGGGCTTTCTCGGGTTCAGACGGTGAACACTTGCACCTGCGATGCAAGTGCAGGTGCAAGTGTTCACCGGGTTGAGCAGTTACAAGAAATCTGTATACTCTTGAGGTGCCGTGTGAATGTGAAGCGTAACTCCCTACTCTCGTTGTTCCTGACAATCGTCCTATTGTCAACTCTGATCCTCTCCAGTGCGGTCAGCAGTCCAGCCCTGGCCGCTCCAACCGCCCAGCCTGATGCCCCGCAGGACATCGTGCAGCTTCAACTCGTCGCGTCGGGTCTGGCCCGGCCGGTGGACCTGACCGCGCCGACCGGCGACCGCGCGCGGCTCTTCGTGGTCGAGAAAACCGGCTATATTCGGATAGTCACCGTCGCCAACGGCGTCTATACCCTGCTGCCCACGCCGTTTCTGGACATCGACTTGTTGGTAGGGAGCGGCGGCAATGAGCAGGGTTTGCTGGGCCTGGCCTTCCATCCTAACTATGCCGCCAACGGCTATTTCTACGTCAACTACACCAACAACAGCGGCGACACCATCGTCGCCCGCTACCGCGTCAACACAGGCAATCCGAACCTGGCTGACCCGGCCAGCGCGCAGCAGGTGTTGTTCGTCGACCAGCCTTACTCCAACCACAACGGCGGCCAACTCCAGTTTGGACCTGATGGCTACCTATACATCGGCCTGGGCGACGGCGGCAGCGGCGGCGATCCCCAGGACCGCGCGCAGAACACCGGTACGCTGTTGGGCAAGATGCTGCGCATCGACGTGGACAGCGGCTCGCCCTACGGCATACCGGCCAACAATCCGTTCGTCGGCCCCGGCAACCCGTTGGACGAAATCTGGGCGCTGGGGCTGCGCAACCCCTGGCGCTTCAGCTTCGACCGGCTCCTCGGCGACATGTGGATCGGCGATGTGGGCCAGACCGAATGGGAGGAGGTCGACCTGGAGCCGGCCGGCGATCCGGGCGGGCGCAACTGGGGTTGGCGCTGCCTGGAGGGTACGCACATCTACGATACATCGGGCAACTGCCCCACCGACCTGAGCGTGCTGGACGATCCGGTCTACGAGTATTCGCACAGCGAGGGCTGCGCCATTACCGGCGGCCACGTCTACCGCGGTTCGCCCAACAGCGCGTATTTCGGCCAATACCTGTTCGCCGACTATTGCGCGGGCAACCAGTTGCGCACGTTGACCTACACCGGCAGCGCCTGGGTGCGTAGCACCCACACCCTGGCGCCGCCCGGAGGCTTGAGCCTGAGCCGGCCGACCGCCTTCGGCGAGGATGCCATCGGCAACGTCTACGCCATGGACGACCTGAACGGGGCCACCCCCAACAGCGGCGAAGTGTACCTGTTGCAGCTGCGCCCGGCCACCTGCGTCTCCGGCAACTACGACCTCAACGGAGATGGCCAGATCGACGTGGTGGACATCCAATTGGCGGCCGGCGACTGGCAGCGTCCGGACTTCGTGCCTGACTACGACGTAAACTGCAGCGGCGCGGTGGACATCGTGGACGTGCAGAGCGTGGCGGCCGCCTGGATCGGTACGTTGGTCGAGTAGGCTCGGTGAGCTTCAGTACGGAGACTGCGCAACCCACCGAGCCGTATCGAGACCCCTTATCTCCAGTGGCCTGTTCTGTTTTGCACGAAGCGCCCCGTCTGCTTTGCCCCCCTGTCGCTGGCGTGGTATAATTTCACAGGTCTGGTTGGCGGCGCAACGGGGCGCCGCCAGCCAGCGGCACACTTTGTTCCCGTCCCCGATGTGAGAGACACTGCCACAGGAGGGCACTTTGAATCTCCACGAATACCAATCCAAGCGTGTTTTTGCTCGTTACGGGATACCGATTCCCAAGGGCGAGGTGGCAAGCACGCCGACCGAGGCGCGTGAGATCGCCGGCAAGCTGGGCGGCAAGGTCGTCGTCAAGTCCCAGGTGCTGGTGGGCGGCCGCGGCAAGGCGGGCGGCATCAAGCTGGCCCTTGACAAGGACGACGCCGAGGACAAGGCCAAGGCCATCCTCGGCATGGACATCAAGGGGTTGACCGTCACCAAAGTTCTGGTCGACGAAGCGGCCGACATCAAGGACGAGATCTATCTGGGCCTGGTCATCGACCGCGCCCAGCGGCGGGTCGTGATGATGGGATCCAGCGAGGGCGGCGTTGACATCGAAGAAGTCGCTGCCACGATGCCGGACAAGATCGTCAAGGTTGCCATCGACCCCTGCATCGGCTTCCGTTCCTATCAGGCCATGGACCTGGCCACCGCGCTGGGCATTCCCAAG
>JBFYTD010000281.1:0-4187 GCA_041300885.1 Anaerolineae bacterium
CGGCCAGGTTTTTACCTGCGACACGTTGCATCTGACGGCTGGCCGCGCGGAGCTGGAGATCGCCGACGCGTTGGACGAGCTGGCTGGCCGGCAGTTTCTGGCGCAGGAGCCAGGCGGGGGCCGCTTCCGCCACGAGATCGTGCGCGAGGTCGTCTACCAGAGCATCAGCGCCTACCGGCGCGGTCTGCTGCACCGGCGGGCTGGCGAGGCGCTGGAGCGACTCCACCCGGAGGACGCCGCAGCCCTGGCGCGGCACTTCGAACACGCCGGGCTGCCGGATCAAGCCGCGCGCCATGCTCTGCAGGCCGGACTGGCTGCCAAGAAGGTTTACGCGCCGGTTGAAACGCTCGCCAACCTGGACCACGCCCTGGCCCTGCTCAGACAAGCAGGCAAAGCGCTGCGCGACCCGACGGCCATCGCCGCCAACCGGCGCATGCAGATCGAAGCGCTGAGCGAGCGCGGCTGGGCCTTGCGCCTGCTGGGCGACATGACCGCCTACGCGCGTGACCTGGAGGAAGAAGGGCAGTTGGCGGGGGTCTTGGGTGATCCGGCTACCCTGGCTCACTGGCGCTGGCGCCAGGCCTCGGCCCACCTGTGGTTTTGTCGCCATGACGCAGCGCGCGCCGCAGCCCAGGACGGGCTGCGGCTCAGCCGGGCGGCTGGCGACCGCTTCTTGGAGGCGGCCTGCCTGCGGGCGGCCGGCCTGGCGGCGCGGGCGGCGGGGGACTACGACGCGGCCCAGAACAGCCTGGAACAGGCGCTGAGCATCTTTGCGGCCCTCGACCAGGCTTCCTACCAGGTTCACACCTTGGGCAACCTCTCGACACTGTGGCTCCAGCGCGGCGACCCGGCGCAGGCATTGGCGCTGGCGCAGCAGGCGCTGAGCCTGTGCGAGGCGGTTGGATTGCAGGTGGACCGCCGCATCCCTTTGGGCGACATGGGCGCGGCCGCTGCCGCGCTGGGCGAGGTCGATCTGGCCCGGCAGCGCCTAGCCGAAAGCCTGGCCAGCGCTCGCCAGATCAGCGACCGCACGCAGGAGATCCTCTGCCTGGGGCACTTGGGTTGGCTGGACGTGCAGCAAGGGCAGGTCGCGGCGGCCCTGGAACGCCTGCACGCCGCCTTGGCCCTGGCCGAGCAAGTCAACTCCTGCGCCGAGCAGCCCTGGCTGCACGCCGGGCTGGCTGAGGCGCTGCGCCTGGCGGGCGACCTGGACGCAGCCGCCGCGCACGCCCGGCAAGCGCTGGCGCTGGCCTGCGCCGCCGGTCAAGCCCATGACCAGCGGTTGGCGCAGTGGGTGTCAGATCGGTTGGCTGCTCACTAGCTGACCCTTGGTTGCCGATTGCCAAAGTTCTGCGCTTTCAACCAGCCTACTGATGGCCCCCAGTCCCTTGCACTCGCTAAGCAACTGTAGCCGGTATCTTGCCAAGCTGCTTGAGAGGACTCGGTTTGAACGGCGCCATGGGAGCCACTGAACTGCGTTGACAAGGCGCAGCATGAACAGAACTGAGTTGGGGATGATCACTTGAGTCAGGCCAAGCGCCGCCGATTCGGGTTGCGGAGTAGTACATGGAATGGACTGCTCTCTGGGGTACGCGTGGAGACTTTGTAGATAGCGATCTGCTAGACTGTTGAGAGATCGCGGCCTATCAGCCGCGTGTCAGTATCGTTTTCCCGGAGTCGTTTCCCATGCCAGCTTCGTTCTCAGAGTCTGGCACGATCATAACGCGCTTTCAGCACAGCCACGAGCAAAGGAGACGGAGCGATGACAGAGCTGTCTCTTGACCAAATTTCCTACCTGATCCAGTTTGTGCATCCCAACAAGAGTTGGCCTGCATTGGACGACGCGGCCCTGGCGCCGCTCTTCGGTGTGGATGTTGCTACCTACCGTAGTATCCACGTCCAATTTGCCGATTGTGCCGTCAGTGCAGCCACCGAGATCCTGGCCGATCCTATCTTCGCCGCTTGTGTCGATCGGCTTCCCTTCCAATCCGGCGCGACGGTGGTTGCTGTAGGCGACAGCATCACGGATGACCTCCAGTCATGGCTGGAGATTCTGCGCCATCTGCTGCTCCAACGCAGGCCGCAGGATGGCATCAACATCGTGAACGCCGGCATCTCTGGCAATACCACGACGCATATCATCGACCGCTTTATGGACATCGTTAACCTGCAGCCGGCCTGGATACTCTGCATGGCTGGAGCGAAAGATGCCAGTGCCCACGGCCAATCGCCGACAAAGACACTGGTCAGTCTCGAGGAGACGGCGAAGAACCTGGCTGCGCTCCGCCATTTTGCGGCAACTCAAACGGCTGCGCGCTGGATCTGGATGACGCCGACGCCAGTGATCGAGGCGCAGGTCGCAGCGCACTGGTTGTTTGGATCCATCCAGATGAAAGTATCGAACACAGATCTGGTCGCTATTGCTGACGTGTTGCGTCACTTGCCCGATGCGGTGGTTGACCTTCAGAGGGCCTTTGGCAGCCCGGTGGACCCAGATTGGCTGCTTTCCGACGGCTTGCATCCGTCGCTGGCTGGGCAGAAAGCCATTGTCAAGGCGCTCATTGAGCAGTTAAGCGGATGAGACTCCGGTGAGCTTCGCTGCGCAGCATCCGTGGCGCCCATATTGATCCCCGTGGTGGTCGAATGCTGAAAGCTGTGGTATGCTCCGGCCATTAACAGCAGATAGCGCTTATCGACGAGCAAGATGAGGATCAAGACATGGTCATTACTACAGAGATCACACCTATAGAGCTCGACACAGCCGGCGTCGCACGCGTTGGCGGAACGCGAACAGCCCCCGATCCCATCGGACTGCGTCCCGACGCGCCGCCCTACGCCGTGCATGGCCCCTATTGGGTCGGCTACAAACCACTGGTCATCGGCGAAGGGACCGACCATCCTATCAACGCAGGCCTCTGGTATCCGGCGTTGAACCCCAACGGGGACCCGGAAGAGATCACTTACCCCATGACCTGGAAAATACCCTCCATACCGTTGGACACTGAGCCGCTAGCGTATGGGCACGCCCTGCTGGATGCAGCAGTCGACGAGGCGGCAACGCCCTATCCGCTGGTGGTCTTCTCCCATGGTCTCGGCACCAGTGCGCCCTGGTACGCCGACCTGATCGAGCACTACGCATCCCATGGGTTTATTGTCCTGGCCCCGGAGCACACCGAGCAATTCGACTTCGATCTGAGCGATCTCTGGAAGGCGTCCATCGACCGTCCTATCGACATCAAGCAGACGCTGGACTATGCCGAACAGGCCGCGGCTCCGGGCAGCGACCTGGCCGGGCTGATCGACATGCAGCACGTGGCCTTAGCAGGCCACTCCTATGGCGGATACACGGCGCTGGCCGCGGCCGGCGCCCAGTACGACCTGGAGGCCTTCAATGCCCGTTGCGCCGCACTTCTACCCGACGATCCCAAATATGTCTGGCTGTGCGCGCCGTTGGTCCCCCATGAGGCTGACATGGCCGCCCGGGCCGGGCTGGACCTCATGCCTGAAGGGCTGTGGCCGTCGTTCGGCGACCCGCGCGTGACTGCGATCATCCCGATGGCGGGGGACTCCTACCTGTTCGATCGGGCCGGCCTGGCTAAGATCACGATCCCGATGATGGCGATTGGAGGCACCGCCGATACGGCAACCCCCTACGAATGGGGCAGCAAGCCGGCCTATCAATACGCGTCCAGCGCCAAGAAGGCGCTGATGACGCTGGAGGGTGCCGAGCACACGATCACCTCATCGTGCAAGACCCTGCCCTTTCTCAGGAAGACCCCTTTGAGCGGCATTTTCTGCTACGATCCGGTCTGGGACAAGGATCGCGGCATCGACCTGATCAACCACTTCTCCACTGCGTTTCTGCTGGACACACTGAAGGGCGACGCCGAGGCAGCCGTAGCCCTTGCGCCCGAGAACGTAGCGTTCCCCGGCATCCGCTATGAGGCCACAGCCTATGGTGCAGCACCGGCGCCCTAGATGGCGCCACTGCGGCCAAGATCGAGGTCGCGGTCGAGCAAATGACGGTCAAGAGCTAGACTCCCTGGCCGGCCTGAGTTGGCTGGAGGTCAAACCCATCATGAGACTGGCAACATTCAACATCTACTGGCTGGGCGGAAACCAGATCCAGCGAACGACAGAAGATTTGAGGAAGATCGCGCAGGTGATCGCCAGGCTGGACGCCGACA
>JBFYTD010000282.1:0-4183 GCA_041300885.1 Anaerolineae bacterium
ACAGCAGCGCGTTGAAACTAATCAGCGTGATGGCCACAGCGGGCACAGCGATCAGAAGAACGGCAGTGCGTCGCGACAGACTCTTCAGTTTCGACATGGGTTACTCTCCTTCGCGCCAAGGACCTAGCTGGTCCGGCTTTGCGTTGACCGGCATCAGGGGGCTGGCTGCTCCTTCAGGGTTGACAGTTGCTGGCGAATTTTGCCTACAAGATCAGCATCGATGGCCAGAAGCTCAGCCTGCTGCAACTGCTGCCGGGCCTCGTCGGGTCTGCCTTGCAGCAGGTAGATCAACCCCAGGTCGTAGTGGACCCAGGCGTCGGCCGGCGCCAATGCCACTGCCCGCTCCAGTGTCAGCGCAGCCAGATCGATCTCATCGCGTCCGGCGTACAATGCGCCCAGGCTGCGATACGCCGGCAACAACCGGGGATCCAGGTCGATCGCCCGGCGATAGGCTGCCACGGCCTCAGCCAGCCGGCCCAGCGCATGCTCGGCTGAAGCCAGGTTGTACACGGCGTCGGCCAATGCGGGGTCCAGGCGGATGCTGGCCTGGTAGGCGGCAATCGCCTCGTCCGTGCGGCTCTGTTGCGCCAGCGCCATGCCCAGCGCGTTGTGCAGAACCGCTTCGCCGGGCGCCAGCTCCAGCGCCGACCGGAAATGCTGTTCGGCCAGGGCAAATTCTCCTGCTTCGTAGGCTGCCAGGCCGACCTGCACCAGCGCATCCGGGTTGGCGCCGGGAATGGGCGTCGCAGGCGCGGTGGCCGTTGGCGTCACCACCAGCGGTGTGCCGATAGCCATCGCGTCCAGGGGCGTCGTCAGCAAGACGCCGAAGGCCAGCACCGTCAGAATGGCAGGCATTCCCAGCAGGGCGGCGACTGCCAGCAAAAACCGGCGGTTGGCGCGCCTGGCCTGGCTGCGGTCGTCCTGGATGGTCATGCGACGGCCTCCAGCCAGGGCGACAGCACAATGGCCGCTGCCGACTCCCGGTCTTGCTGCTCAGCGCCGCCGGACTGCAGGCGCACCAGCCGGGCGTACACGCCATTGCGGCGCATCAACTCTTCGTGGCGTCCCTGTTCCGCCACACTGCCCCGATCCAGCACCACGATCTGGTCGGCGTTGCGGATAGTGGACAGGCGATGGGCAATGATAAGCGTCGTGCGTCCGGCCATCAACCGCTCCAGCGCACTCATCACCAGGTCTTCCGACTGGGCATCCAGGGCTGCGGTTGGCTCGTCCAGAACCAGGATGGGCGCATCGCGCAGGAGAGCACGGGCAATGGCGATGCGTTGGCGCTGCCCGCCGGACAGCGTGCTGCCGCGCTCGCCCACCACGGTGTCGTAACCATTGGACATGCGCATGATGAATTCATGGGCATTGGCGGCCACGGCTGCGGCGATGATGTCTTCACTGCTGGCCTCCGGCCGGCCGTAGGCGATGTTATCGCGCACGGAGCGGGCAAAGAGCACCGACTCCTGGGGCACCACGGCGAACTGGCGACGCAGGTCGTCGATGCGAATCTGGCGGGCGTCCACTCCGTCCAGCAGGATGCGGCCGCCGGTGATATTGTAGAAGCGCATCAACAAGCTGGCGATGGTGGATTTGCCGGCGCCGGTGGCGCCCACCAGGGCCACCACCTGGCCATGCTGCGCCTGGAAGGTCACGTTGCGCAGGATCGCCTTGTCGGGCGCGGCGGGATAGGCGAAGCTCACCCCCTGGAAAGCGACGTCGCCCTGGGCGCGTCCCAGCGCCACGGCATCGGGCGCGTCCTGGATGCCCTTGTCTGCGTCCAGCACCGTCGCCAGGCGCTCGCCGCTGGCCGCTGCCTTCTGCAGGTTGGCCGTGATCTTGCTGAAGTGGCGCAAGGGGCGGTAGATGTCGCGCAGATAGGCCATGAAGATCAGCAGCTCGCCGATGGTGAACTGGCCGACCAGCACCTGCGACACGCCGTACCAGATCACCGCCGCCGTGCTGGCAGCCTGGACGAAGTCGACCACCGGGCTGAATGATGCCTCCCAGCGAATCGACTGGAGCGCGGACTTGATGCGGTCGCGGCCGCGCGCTTCGAACTCGGCCTGTTGCAGCGGCTCGCGGCCAAAGGCTTTGACCTCGCGAATCGCGCCCAAGGTCTCCAGGGTCAGGTTGGTCATCTCCCCTTCCTGGTCACGGGCAACCTTGGCAGACTCGCGGATCTTCTGGCGAAAGCTGACATACAGGAAGAGCATCAGCGGCACGTAGGCCAGAACGATGACGGAAAAACGCCAGTTGACGAACAGCATCACCGCGGCAAAGCCGATGAACTTGACGGTGTCTACCAGCAACTCTCCCAAGCTGCTCACCAGGGCGTCCATGATGCGCGCAGCGTCGTCGGTGATCCGCTTGAGCACGTCGCCGATGCGACTCTGATCGAAAAACTGCAGGGGCAGGCGCTGCACATGGCGAAACACGTCAGAACGCAAGGCAAACGTCGAGCGCACCTGGATCTGGCCGCTGACATACTCGAAGGCGAAGCTGGTCGCGCCCATGGCCAGGGTGATGCCCAGCATGATCAGGCCCAGCACAGCCGTCAGCACGCGCTGGTCGGTCCCGAACCTGTCCGTGAGCCAGACGCCGAAGGGCGTGGTCATGGGTTGCCCGCCCAGGACGTTGTCCACGATGATCTTCAGCGGCCATGGCGCGATGATGTCCAGGCCCGCCACCGCGAAAATCAGCGCCACGGACAACAGCAGGAGCGGCCAGAAGGCCTTGAGATAGCCCAGATAGCGGGCATCGATGCCCAGCAGCGGCAGCGTCTTGGGCCCGGACTTGCTGCGCGACGTCATGGCTGGCGCTCCAGGCAGGATTCTGCCCGCTCCAGCAGCGGATCGAACGTATGCGCCAGGCCGGGTCGCGGCGCAACGACGTTGAGCAAGCGGAAGAACGTGGCCGCCTCGTACCAGGCCCAACGGCGCAAGAACGCGCTGTCCACGGCCGCATGGCGGGCGTAGGTCGCCATGAATTGCTCGCTCTCCGCCACCAGGGCATCCATGCCAGCCAGCTTGTCCAACCCCAGAAAAGCCAGGTGCGCCGTGAAGTTGGCCACGTCGATGGCCGGGTCCCCCAGCGACAACAGATCGAAGTCGATCAGCGTGAGCTGCGACCGATGAAAGAGCACCTGGCTGTAATAGAAATCGCGATGGACCATCGTCAACGCCTGGGGCGCGGGCAGCCCGTCTGCCCAACGCGCCAGTGCGCTGCGCAGGGCCAGCACGCGGCCGGCCTGGTCCTGCCGCCAGGCCAGAATCGTACTGGTGTAGGCATCCAGGCGGCCGGTTTCGTCGTCCAGCCGGTACGGTTGCAGGGTGACGCCGTGCCCGCAAGAGGCGGGCGGCGGGGCATGGTGCAGCTTGGCCAGCGCCTGTGCGCAGCGGGCGACAGGTTCCAGCAGTGGGCCGGTGGTGGCCAGCTCGTTGAGCGTGACACCGGGCGCACATTCCTGAACCTGCATGCGCATCTCTGGCACGTAGCCCAGCGAGCGCGGCACAAACACCTGGTCGCCGGCGCAGGGGCCAAAGCCATCCTGCCACAGCGCCTGCTGCAAGGCGTGCAGCCGCCCGCCCCGATCGTCGCGAAACACCTTGCCGATCACCCGGCCCGTGGAGCCGGCGTCGGTTCGCCCGTCACGCAGTTGGAGCCCGTAGGCCAGCACGCAGCGCCGGCCTGGCTTGTACTTAAGCACATCGATGGCGTCCACGCTGAGCAGGTCAAGCCTGTCCATCACCCCATCATCCACCAGAACCTCGGAAAGGAACGGCGCAGCCAGGTCGGGCCGCGTGGCCCGGTACAGCCGCTGGCGTAGCTTGGGGTCGATCAGGGGCAAGGTGGGGCCGGACTCGGCGGCCGGCTCAGGCGCGCTGGCGGCGGCGAGGGCCGCGGCCGCCGCTCCCTGGCTGCTCTCGCCCGCCTGGATCCAGCCCAACACCTGCCGGGCATTTCCATCCCAGGTATAGCGCTGCAAGACTTCTGCCGCGCCCTGCCAGGCCAGCTCGCGGGCGCGGGCCGGGTCCCGCAGCAGGTCTTGGATGCACCCTGCCAGCGCGGCCGCGTCGCCGGGCGGATAGAGAAAGCCGGTGACGCCGTGACGCACGATCTGCGACGGCTGGCCGATGTCGGCGGCCACCACGGGCGCGCCGCACGCCAGGTACTCGAA
>JBFYTD010000283.1:0-4178 GCA_041300885.1 Anaerolineae bacterium
CGCCTTCGCCTCCAGCCGCATGGTCTACCTGGCGCTGGGGCACTACATGATCGTCACCACCCAGTGGCTGCCCTTCTTCCTGCTCTACTTCGTGCGCACCCTGGACCGCTGGCGCAGCCGCGACGCCGTCATCGCCGGCATCTTCGCCGCGCTCTGCCTGCTGACCGACATGCTCTACGGCGTGTTGATCGCCCTGATGGCCGGCGTGCTGCTGCTGGACTGGTGGCTGGGCTATCGCCGCCAGCGGCGGACCGGCCAGGCTACGCAGGCCGTCCCGTGGACGCGCGGGCTGGGCCGGCTGGCCGTCATGGTCGCCGTGGCTGCCCTGCTCAGCGCGCCGCTGTTGGTTCCCACCGTGCGCGAGGGGCTGGACGCCGACTACGCCGTCGAGGGCTGGGGCATGTCCGACCAGTTGAGCGCCGACCTGGTGGGGCTGGTGACGCCCACCGACCTGCACCCGCTGTGGGGCAATGATTGGGAACCATCCCGGAGGGACTGGGAGGTCACGCTGCGCGCCGTACAGACCGGCGAAAGCCGCTTCCGCGACGTCAACACCGTCTTCGTGGGCTATGCCACGCTGGCGCTGGCCGTGCTGGGCGCGATCGTGGCCGGCCGGCGGGCGCGAGGCTGGCTGGCCATCGCCCTCCTCGCCTTCGTGCTGGCGCTGGGGCCACTGTTGCAAATCAACGGCCAGTCGCTGTACGACTTGGACGGCCTCCAGGTCACCGTGCCGCTGCCCTACATCCTGCTGCACTATCTGCCCTTCGTCCAGGGCTTCCGCGCGCCCAATCGCTTCAGCCTGGTGCTTCTGCAAGCCCTGGCCGTACTGGCCGGCTACGGCGCGGCCTGGCTGCTGGTCAAGACCGCCGGGGCTCGCCAACGGCGCACAGACCGGCCCGAGCAGGGAGAGACACATGCTCCCCGCTCCCCGCTCGCCGATCCTCGGAACCGGCGAGCCCGGGTCCCCGCTCCTCGTTCCATGCTCGCCGTCGCCCTGGCCGTCATCCTGTCCGCCGCCGTCCTCTTCGAGCACCTGGCCGTGCCGATGCCGCTGACCGACGCGCGCGTGCCTGCGCCATACGGCGAGCTGGCCCGGCAGCCGGAGGGCGGCGCGGTGCTGCAACTGCCCATGGGCTGGCGCAACGGCTTCGGCGTATTCGGCGCCGAGGACACGCGCGTCGAGTGGTACCAGACCACCCATGGCCGGCCGATCCTCAGCGGCAACACCTCGCGCAACCCGTCCTTCAAGTTCGAATACTTCGAGCGCCTGCCCCTGCTCCAGGCCATCACCGGCATCGAGATGTACCAGCCGCCCGACGAAGCGACCGACCAGGCCGCGCGCGCCTCGGCCGCGGAGCTGATGGCGCTGTGGGACGTGCGCTACCTGGCCGTCAACCCGCCCGTCCCCGGCCGTTTCCCCTACATCGACACCTGGCAGGCGACGCAGGACTACGCGCTGGACGTGATTCCGGTCGACCCGCAGCCGCTGTGGGACGCGGACGGCGTGCAGGTCTACGCCGTGCAGCAAGCTGACGTGCCCTTCCCCTTCGAGCTGGACCTGGGCAGCCGCAACAGCGACGCCTACCGCGGCCCCGGCTGGAGCGTGGACGAGAGCGACATCGGCGGGACCAGCGGGGTCTGGGCCGATGGCCGCGCGGCCGAGCTATACCTGCCGCTACGCTTCGAGACCGCCGCTCCGGTGGATGTCGTCCTGCGCGTCCAACCCTTCGCCTACCCCGACGCGCCGCAGCAGACCCTCTCGCTGGAGATGAACGGCGTCGATCTGGGCACGCAGGCGCTGCAACCCGGCTGGCAAGAGCTGCGCTTCAGCGCGCCGGCCGAGGCCACCCGCTCCGGGCTGAACCGGCTGTGGCTGCGCTTCTCCGACAGCGCGCGGCCCAGCGACGTGCTGCCCGGCCAGGCCATGATCGGCGCCACGGACGTGCAGTCGCCGGTGGACATCGAGATCAACAGCGGCGGCGCGGCCGGCGACTTCGCCTTCATGACCGTCACCGGCCCCGACGGTGTGACCACAGATGTTTCAGCCGGACGGCGGGGCTACAACCTGGCCGTCGTCGATCCCCAGAGCGGCAACGTGTTGGACGTGCAAGGCTTCGATACTTTCGCCAACGCCTTCGAGGCCGACCGCATGGCCCAGTTCATCGAAGGGTTGGACGACGGCGCCATCGTGCTGGGCGCGGCGCGCGGCGAGGCCGGCGTCTCCCTGAACGATCGCGCGGTGGCGGCGCTGACCAGCCTGGGCAGCGCGGTCGACCTGCGCGGCACGCCGGGCTATGGCCACGCCTTCACCGGCGTCAAGGGCGCGGCGCCGGGCGCGGCCGCCGTGGAAAGCGGCCCTGACGGCGCATACCTGCGCATCGCAGCCGACCGCCGCGACCTGGCAGCCGCCGTGGACTGGGTGCGTCTGGAGGGGGCGCAGTGAGCAAGCCGCGCAGGTCGGGCCTGGCGCGAGCGGACATCCTGCTGGCGCTGGCGGCCGGCGGGCTGGCCGGCCTGGTCTACGGGCGCATGGCTGCCCCTGGGGTGCTGGCAGGCGACAGCGGCGAGCTGCAGTTTGCCGCCTGGCTGGCCGGCCTCTCGCACCCCACCGGTTACCCGCTTTATTTGATCCTCGGCTGGCTGTGGTCGCATGGCATCGACGCGCTGGGACTGGCCGGTCCGGCGCGAGCCATGACGCTGCTGTCGGCGCTGTTTGGCGCTTTGGCGGTGGGGCTGACCTATCTGCTGGCCGTCGCTTTGATCGGCCAGAGCCGGGCAGGCGACCACTCGGCCCGGCCTGCGGAGCGCATTGCAGCCCTGATCGCCGCATTGACCTTCGCCTGGACGCCCACCCTGTGGAGCCAGGCCGTGATCACCGAGGTCTACACGCTGCACGCGGCGCTGGTGGCGGCGCTGCTGTGGCTGGCGTTGTTGTGGCGTGGCAGCGCAGAAACCGGGTTTTTCGGAAAAAACCCGGTTTCTCTCACGGCGCTGGCGCTGCTCTTCGGCCTGGGCCTGGCCCACCACCGCGCCACGCTGCTGTTGCTGCCGGTGCTGCTGGTATTCCTGGCCTGGCAGGCGCCGAAAGGCTACTGGCGCTGGCGGCAGGTGCTGCTGCTGGCCCTGCTGGCGTTCACGCCGCTGCTGCTCTATCTCTACGTCCCCCTGCGCGCGCCGGCCACGCCCTACCTGGCCATCGATCTGTGGCCCGGCCAGCCAACGCAGTTGGTCGATGTCTCACCGGCCGGCCTGGCCAGCTACCTGCTAGGCCAGGGCTTTGCCGGCGAGATCCAGAGTCCGGCCCGCGCTATTGCCGCTGCACCCAGCCTGATACAGCGTTTCGCGGCTGAGTTGACAGCGATTGGCCTGCTGCTGGCCGTTGTGGGCGTGGCCGTGCTGGCCCTGCGCCGTCACTGGGCGCTGCTCTGGCTCCTCGGCGCCAGCTTCCTGCTGCTGACCGGCTTCAACCTATTCTACACCATCGGCGACATCGCGGTCTTCTACATCCCGTCGTACCTGATCGCGTGCGTCTGGATCGGCGTGGCCGCGGCCTGGCTGGCCGGGCTGGTTGCAGCGGCGGTCAACCGGCGCTGGGTCGGCCTGGGCGACGGCGCGGGTATCGCCACCGCCGTGCTGCTGGCCGCGCTGCCGGTCTATCTGTTCCTCAGCCATGCGCCGGGGCAGGACCGCAGCCAGGACACCGCCGCGGCCGACGGCTGGCAGGCGCTGCTGGCCGCCAACCCCGCGCCCAACGCCGTGCTGGTCAGCAACGACCGCGACGAGTTGATGCCGCTGTGGTATTTGCAGCAGGTGGAGGGCGTGCGGCCCGACCTGGCCGGCGTCTTCCCGCTCCTGCTGCCTGAGCCGGGCTGGCTGGACGTGGGCCAGGCCGTGGACAGCGCGCTCAGCACCGGCCGGCCGGTCTATCTGATCAAGCCCATGCCCGGCCTGGAGGTCAAGGCCGCGCTGGGCCAGGCTGACCCGTCGGGCCTGACGCCCGTGCTGGGGTCGGCCATTACCGGCCCACCAGCCTTCGCCGAGGACGTGGTAATCGGCGACGCCGTGCGCCTGCTGGGCTTCGACGTGCAGCGTGACGGCGAGGTGATGCAGATCGACCTGCACTGGCAACCGCTGCGCCCGCTGGACAGCGACTACACCAGCTTCGTGCAACTGCTGGC
>JBFYTD010000284.1:0-4174 GCA_041300885.1 Anaerolineae bacterium
GCCTCGGCCCGCATGCCCGCGGCCAGATAGGCCTCGCCGCGGCGCAACTGGGGATCAATTGCCACGCCTGGCGGCAACTGGCGCAGGCTGGCCGGGTCGGCCACGCTCGACGCGGCCCAGCTTGCCAGCCAGCGCTCGGCCGCCTCCTGGGAGCCGTCATCGTCCGCCGCCGGGCGCGCGGCCTGGATCGCCAGGCTGTCGGCGCCGGCCAGCCCTGCCTCTACCGCCATCTCCTCGGCGCGGGCTGTGTAGTAGCTGTCGGCCGACTCGCGCTGCAAGGGCTGCCACAGGCTGATCGCCTGCGCCCCATCGCCCAGCTCTAGCGCCGCCTTGCCTGCCCAGAAGCGGGCCGCGTGGGCGAAGGTGTTGGTGGGGTAGCCATCGATCAAACGCTGCCAGCTTTCGGCCGCGCTGGCGGTCTGGCCCAGGCGATACTGGCAGACGCCGCCGCGCAGCAATGCCTCGCCCGCTTCGGCCGCGGTCGGGTAGAGCCGGGCCAGGTCCAGGTACTCGGCGCCTGCGGTGCGGCAGTCGCCGTCGCGCTCGGCCAGGCGGGCTGCTTCCAGCAGAGCGGCCGCCGTACCGGCCTGTTTGTACAGGTCGCGCGCCGTCCCCCGGTTGCCCAGCCGGCCGTGGGCCGCGGCCATGCGCGTCAACACCCCACTGCGGTCCGTGTATTCTGGGTGAGTGTCCAGCAAGGTTTGCCACTCAGCCAGGGCTGGCGCGTACTCGCGCTGGCTGAAATAGGCCTCGGCTACCAGCCCGTGCGGCGCGGCCGGGTGGTCAGGCGTGGCCTCGAAATAGCGATAGATGGATGCGATGCCAGACGCATAGTAGCCGTTGCCCAGCAGAATGCGGCCATAGGCCAGGTCGTCCAGCGGTTGGCCCAGCCTGGCCAGCGCGTTGGCTGCGTTCAGCGCGCCCGGGCTGCGCTCCTCCTCCAGGATGGCCTGGCGGTAGCGGGCCAGCGCGGCCTCGCTCTGGCCGGCAGCGTCCAGCAGGTCGCCGGCCCGCTGCTGGATCTCAGCGCGGTAGCGGGCGAACTGGCTGACGGCCGCGATCTGGTCGAACTGCGCCAGTGCGGCCTCTGTGTCGCCTTGCTGCTCGTACAGCCCCGCCAAGTCCTCGCGCGCAGCGAAGAGCACGAAGTTGTCGGCGGCGGTGGCCACGGCCTGGTTCAGCGCGTCGACGGCGCCGGCCGCGTCGCCGCCGTCCCGCAGCAGCCGCCCTATGCGCAGGTTGACCTCGCCGGCCAGCGCGTCTTCTCGGGCTATATAACGCCGATAGGCTTCGACTGCGCCGGCCGGGTTGCCGGTCTGGCCCAACGCCTCGCCGATCCAGAAATCCACCTCGGGCGGCAGCGCGCCGGCGGGCAGTTGCTGCCGGGCCAGGTCCAACGCCACGAAGGCCGCTGTGGGCTGGCCATCTTCCAGATAGGCCTGGCCCAGCCGCCAGCTAGCTTCTGCAGCTTCGCCGCTGGCCGGGTCGTTTTGGACGATGGCAGCGTACAGCGCGCGTGCAGCCTCGAAGTCGCCGTTCAGGTGCAGCTGCCGCGCGTCGGCCATGCGGCTGGAGAGCGGCGCGGCCGGCGTGGGTATCTCGGTGGGCGCAGGCGGCGCGTCCGTAGGCGTCGGCGTTCTCGCGGGCGGCTCGGTTGGCGAGGAGGTCGGGCTGGCTGCGCCGCTGGGGTCAGCAGCAACGCTAGCCGGTGGGGCCGTGGCCACTGCGCCTGTTGCGCCGTTGGCGCTGGTAGGGGTAACGGTTGCGGCGGCTGGCGGCGTGGGCCATGGGGTGGGGGTTGGTTCGTTGCGGTTACAGCCGGCCAGGCCGGCCAGCAGGACCAGCCCTGCCAACAGGGGCACTATCGAGCGCAGAGTTTTGACAAACATGGCGTGATCATAGCCCGTGCAGCAGCTCTTGTCAAGTGACCCTCGACCCCAACTGAAAGAGCGAGACGCGAATAACTTGTTAGGACGGTGGAACTATGGTAAGCTATGCCAGCACGTAACTGTTTTCACAGGTATCTACTTGCCTCTCGGATCAAGCCAAGGAAGGACCCCATGCAAAGAACGCACACGCTGTTGTGGCATCCCCCGCATGATTTTCGTCGGGAATTTCACGTCTCGCGCGACTCGCGCGATTTTTACCAGTTCGACGACGAATTGTTCTCGCTGCGCGGCACTGTAGTTGTCGCCAATTTCCGCTCGGCGCGGATCTTCGCGCAGCAGATGAACGAGAAGCGCGACCTGGTGCATTTCCCGGAAAAGGCTGTCAAGGCCAGCCAGATCAACGCCATGGCGCTGATCCACGAGATTCTGCACATGATGATCGTGGTCTACCGGCAACAGACCAATCCTACTGTGCTGACCAAAGCATTGGACTACCTGACTGTACAGTTTGAGGCCGGGCCGGTCGACGAGACGCTGCTGACCTTCGAAGGCGAGTTCCCGGCTATGGCGGTCTACCGCGGCCAGCAGACCGTGGAAGAGTTCATGGCTGCCGAGACAGGCGGAGATCCCAACCGCGGCGTCGCCCTGGAGGAGATGCTGCTGCTGTGGCTGACCAACATCAACCCCGCCTACTCCCCTTACCGCGAGCTGTACGACGACTCGACCCTGGTCGAGGAGACGGACTACAGGCAGATTATCGACGGGCTGCGGCAGTTCTTTGCCGGTGAACCTGGCTACGGCGGTCGCGCTGAGAATCTGATCGAGCTGCTGCAAGCGCCCATGCGCGCCTCTCCTAACTCGCTGCAAGGCCAGCTCGAGTATATTCGCACGCACTGGTCGCAGTACCTGGGCAAATATCTCTTCCGCTTGCTGTCCAGCCTGGACTTCATCGCCGAGGAGCAGAAGGCCAGCTTCATGGGAGGACCAGGGCCGTCCTACGTGCCCGACTTTTTGGGGCTGACTGCTGAGGCCGAGCGCTTCAGCGCTGACCTGGACTGGATGCCCAAGACGGTGATGCTGGCTAAAAACACCTACGTCTGGCTGGACCAACTTTCCAAGCAGTATAAACGGGATATCCGTACGCTCGACCAAATCCCCGATGAAGAGTTGGACACCCTGGCCCAGCGCGGCTTCACCGGCCTGTGGCTGATCGGCCTGTGGGAGCGCAGCAAGGCATCGCAGCGCATCAAGCAGATGATGGGCAAGCCGGACGCGGTGGCTTCGGCCTACTCGTTGTACGACTACCAGATCGCCGCCGACCTGGGCGGCTACGAGGCCTATCAGGATCTGCGCACCCGGTCCTGGCAGCGGGGCATCCGTTTGGCCAGTGACATGGTGCCCAACCATGTGGGTATGGACGGCAAGTGGGTCATCGAGCATCCAGATTGGTTCGTGCAGTTGCCCTACAGCCCCTTCCCGGCCTACACATTCGATGGTCCGAACGTTTCCGAGGTGCCGGGTGTGGGCATCTATCTGGAGGATCATTACTACAGCCGCACCGATGCAGCCGTGGTTTTCCAGCGCCGCAATTTCGACACGGGCGAGGTGCGCTACATCTATCACGGCAACGACGGCACCAGCATGCCCTGGAACGACACGGCTCAGCTTAACTACCTGCTGGCCGAAGTGCGCGAAGCGGTGATTCAGACTGTCCTGCACGTGGCTCGCATGTTCCCCATCATCCGCTTCGACGCAGCCATGACGCTGGCTAAGCGGCACTACCAGCGCCTCTGGTTCCCGGAGCCGGGCAGCGGCGGCGACATCGCCTCGCGCGCCGAATACGGCCTGACCAAGGACCAGTTTAACGCCGCCTTCCCTGAGGAGTTCTGGCGCGAGGTGGTGGACCGGGTGGCGGCCGAGGTGCCTGACACTCTGCTGCTGGCCGAGGCCTTCTGGATGATGGAGGGCTACTTCGTGCGCACACTGGGTATGCACCGGGTCTACAACAGCGCCTTCATGAACATGCTCAAGCTGGAGGACAACGCCAAGTATCGCCTGGTGATCAAGAATACGGTTGAGTTCGACCCGGAGATCCTCAAGCGCTACGTCAATTTCATGAACAATCCCGATGAGGACACGGCGGTGGCGCAGTTCGGCAAGGAGGACAAGTACTTCGGCGTAGCCACGGTGATGGCCACCATGCCCGGCTTGCCCATGTTCGGCCACGGCCAAGTGGAAGGGTTCACCGAGAAATACGGCATGGAGTTCCGCCGGCCCATGTGGGA
>JBFYTD010000285.1:0-4169 GCA_041300885.1 Anaerolineae bacterium
ATCCTTGAACCAGAAGTCGCCTGGCTGCAGGTCGATGCGATGGCCTTCTTTCTTTTCCTTGGCCAATGTGAAGAGCAGGCGTAACACGAAGGGCAGGTATTCCCTGACGCCAGCAGCGACGACCCGCTTGACCTTGGTCTTGCTTTGCACGTTCTTGATCTTGTTGTAGAACGTGGTCATTGCTACGACCGTTTCGGCGCCGCACTCGTTGAGTGCATGTTCCATCTCATATTCGGTGTAGAGAGGGTTGATGCACGCAGCGACAGCGCCTGCCTTCCAGATACCGAATTCTGCAATGACAAATTGCGGGATGTTGGGCATCACCAGCGCGACCCGGTCGCCCTTCTTGATGCCCATCGCGATCAGCGCGTTGGCGAATTGATCGCTCAACCGGTCCAATTGGCCATAGCTGATCTTGGTGCCCTTGAAATACAGGGCCATGTGATCGGGGCGCAGGCTGACTGTCTCGCGCACCACATCGATCATGGTCTGCTGCAGGTAGGGCTGCAATGTAGTCGGCACGCCCTTGTCGTAGTTGTTCAACCAGGGTTTGTTGTCCATGTAACCGTTACTTCCTCCTAAGCGCCAAAGCTGATTTGGTTGGTTTGACACCCCTGACCGGGCCAGAGATGTATGCGACGGTAAGATGGGCACAGGGTTAGCCCGCGTTGCCAGCACAGCGACGAGTTGTACGGCGTTCCTGTTCAACTATACCAGAACAAACAGCGGTTTGTCAATACTCAATCACAGACCGACACCATCGGGACGTATCCAAAAAGCGGGCCGGCGGTTGTCTACAGAGGCTTTTTGCGACTTGACAACTCCACCCACACGGCGATCAGCACACCCACGATCAGCCCGGCTACAGCAGCGGTGGCCAGCAGTCCCAGCATCGGCGCGCGCACGTGGGTCACGAGCGGCTCCGGACTACCGACAACGGTCAACAGGCTGGGATCAAGACGCTCCTGAAGCAGCAGCTCGTTGACCTTGCGATTCATTACCTGCAAGGTATCTCGTGTCTGGTTGCGCAGACGAAGGACGTCTTCGTAGTCTTGCCAGTCAGCGGCCAGCGCGGCCTGAAGCTGATCCGCTTCCTGTTTCAGCGCATCGGCTGTGGTCTGCAGCGCACGTTCTTCCTGCTGAAACAATTGCACCAGCCGGGCAGGATCGTCCAGGTTGGCGCGCACAATGTCTGGCGCAACTACGCCGCGCTGGCTGAGAATCGTCGCTCCCAGCAGTTCCCAAGGCAACTGTGTCAGGTCAGTCTCAGCCGTTGCCGCGGCCAATGCATCCTGCACCAATCGGACGTTTTGGATAGCCATCAGGTAACCCGCCAAGGTTTCGTTGACCTGGTTCAAATGCTGCAAATTGAGACTGGGACGCATCATCTCGTCCGGGACACCGGTGTTGCTGTACAACCCGGTGCGCGCTCGCGCCTCGGCCAACGACTTTTCCTGTGTTTGCAGTTGCACCTCTAGTTGCTGGAGCTCTGCTTGGAAGGCGGTGAGATCCTTTGCTGTGCCATAGACATCGCGTGCAGCGACGATCAGCGCTCCCGTCCAGGCCCGTGCGTAGGCAGCGGCCCGCTCCGCATCTTCGGAGGTGGCCGTGACGACAATTGTGTTGCCATCGCCCGCGCGCACATTGACTGCGCTGGTGAGCGCCTGCGGTGTCGTTGCTGGCTCCAAACCCACAACGTCCAAAGCTTCTACGGCAGCCTGAGCGATTTCGTTGCTGCGCGCGATGGCGAGGACCTCGCGCTGGAAATCGCGGCGCTGATCGGTAACCGCAGTGATCTCGCCTGCAAAACGCCACTGGTAACGCGGCGACTGCACCAAAAGGGTGTTGGCGGCTTCGTAAGGCCGAGCCTGGGCCAAACCGATGCCGACTCCAATTGTCAGGGCGATGACTAGGCAGAGCAAGACGATCCACCAACGGCGGCGTAATGCAGCTACGAAGAGAGAAAAGTCGATTTCGCTGGACATAGAATTCCTTCCTTAGGCTGACAAGCGCGGATTATAGCATACAACGGGGTCAAGAGCAATGCTGCTATACTTGCGGTCAGGCTAACAGTTAGCTTATACTAAGAACGATTGAGTCTGGATACTGTTCCGACGCCCGGCGACGGAGACAGAAATCGCATCCTGAAATCGTCCCGGAGCAATGGTTTGTTAGCTGTTTTTGCGGTCATCACGGCACTGCTGTTGATCAACGCCCTCTATGTCGCTGCTGAGTTTGCCACCCTGAGCAGTCGTCGGTCCCGTTTGGCTCAGATGGCCGAAGAGGGCAATCGCCTGGCCGGCATGATTCTGCCCATCGTCGAAGAGCCGCGCCGGCTTGATATCTACATCGCCGCCTGCCAGTTGGGCATCACCCTCTCCAGTCTGGTGCTGGGCTTCTATGCCCAAGCCACGCTGAGCAGTGTGGTGGCGCCTTGGCTGGAGCGGTTGGGCATCTCATCGGGCGTGGCTGCGCTCTCCCTGTCAGCTACGGTGATCCTGCTGGTCCTGACCAGCTTTCAGGTGGTGATCGGTGAACTTGTCCCCAAGAACATCGCTGTACAGTATCCAGAACGGCTGGCGCTGCTGACAGCTGTGCCGCTGCGCTGGTCCATGGCCTTCTTCCGGCCCTTGATCTGGCTCTTCAACGGCAGCGGCCAGATGATCCTCAAGCTCATGGGGGTGGAGCCGACCCGTGAGCACGTCCACATCCACACGGCCGACGAGATCGCCATTCTGGTGGTGGAAAGCGGCGCAGGCGGTGTGCTGGACAAGCAGGAGCGCCGCCTGATCGAGAACACCCTGTGGATGCGCCGTTCTACCGTTCGACAGATCATGGTGCCCCGTACGCGGGTGCTGGCCGCGCCCGTGGACACCCCGTGCGATCAGTTGTTCAGCCAGCTTGCCAGCTCCTACTTCTCACGCCTCCCGCTCTACGACGGCAGCATCGACAACATCGTCGGCATCGTGCATCTGAAGGACTTGCTCTGCCTGCACGCGCTGGCCGGCATGGAGTGCGCCGACGTCCGCCAGGTGATGGCGCCAGCTTTGTTCATCCCCGAATCGATGGCGGCCGACGAGGCCTTCGCACTCTTGCAGACCAGGCGCAACCACGTGGCGGTCGTCTTGGATGAGTTCGGCGGCACGGCCGGCATCGTTACGCTGGAGGACCTGATTGAGGAGATCTTTGGCGAGGTGCAGGACGAGTTCGATCAGGAAGTGCCGCTCTTCCGCGTCTTGCCCGGCAACCGGGTGTTGGTGCGCTGGGACTGGCTGATCGAAGACCTGAACGAGTTGCTCAATCTGCGACTGCCCAGCGAAGAAGCTGACACCATCGGCGGCCTGGTGCTGAACGAGCTGGCCCACGTGCCGGATGTCGGCGAGATTGTCGAGGTGGCCGGCGTGTCTCTGCGGGTCGAGCGGGTCGAGGGCAAGGCCGTTGCTGCGGTCAGTCTGCCAGCCACGCCGGATCAGGTGGAGCGCATGCGCGAGGAGACCGCCACGTGAGCGAATATCTGGTCCCGATCCTGATCATCGGCTTTCTGATCCTGCTCAACGGTCTCTTTGTAGCTGCCGAGTTTGCTATTATCGCTGCGCCCAGGACGATTGTCACCCAGGCGGCCGAACGTGGCTCTGGCGCGGCCCGCAACGTGCTGCGCATTCTGGCCGATCCCAGGCAACAGAATCGCTACCTGGCCACAGCCCAGATTGGCATCACCATTGCCAGCCTGGGGCTGGGCATGTATGGCGAACACACGGTGGCCGAGTGGCTGTATGGCCCGCTCAGCCGCATCACTGCGCTGGCGGAGCCGCTGGCGCACAGCATAGCCACAGTCCTGGCCATCGGCGTCCTGACTTATCTGCATGTGGTACTGGGCGAGATGGTGCCCAAGTCGCTGGCCATCCAGTACGCCGGCACCTCGGTGTTGCGGTTGGACGCGCCGATGCGTGTCATGCGCAAGATCTTCGCGCCGGTCGTTCTGGTGCTCAACGGTATCGGCAACAGCATCGTGCGAATGATGGGTATCCCGCCGGTCAACGCCCAGGCCCGCCTGTTCTCGGCTGATGAGCTGGAGTATCTGATGGACGAGAGCGCTGAGGTGGGGCTGATGGAGCCGGCCGAGCAGCTCTTTATCGAAAACATCTTCGACCTGCGCCAGCGCACGGTGG
>JBFYTD010000286.1:0-4566 GCA_041300885.1 Anaerolineae bacterium
TTGAAGTAGCTGACCGTCCACATGTTGCCGGTTTGGGCATACAGCGGCTGGCCGGTTACGACCAGAAGAGCCAGGACAACAGCGCTCAAAATCAGGGTATGTCGTTTCATCGTCAGTTCTCCTCGTCGTCCTTAGGGCTGCAACGCCGCAGGCTGGGCGCCGGCTGTCTCGGTGATGGTCAAGATGCCGCTGACCGGCTCATCAGGGGTGATACGGCCGACCCAGACCAGGTAGCGCCCCTCGGCGGGCTGAGCGATCGCCACCAGCGGATTGAGCGTGTCGGCGCTGGCGTCGTCCGAGCAGAGCAGGCTACCATCAGGCGCCCTGACCAGCAAGGTTGTGTCGCCATCGGCTTCCACAAACAGGCTCAAGGTCTCGGTCTCGCCGCTCCAGTCGAAGGCATAGCTGGGCGCCAGGCTGACCAGGCCGCTGCACAGCGCGTCGTTGGTCAACAGCTCCGGCATAGGCAGAATGCCATCGGCCGTCACGTCCACGGTCACGTCATCGCCGCCCGCCTCCAGCGCTGCGGCATCCTCCACCGCAGCCAGCGCCTCGGCCAGGCGTTGGCCGGCGTCGATCTGGCGTTGGCGCAACGGTTGCGTTGCGGGCAACGGTTGGCGCCTGGACGGGGGCCGTGATGACGATGCTGGGGTCGAGCAACAGCGGGTGGGTGTCGTCGTTGCACAGGAAATCGCCGTCGGGCGTCTGGACGACCAAGGTCGTGTCGCCGTTGCTGAGGAAGAAGGCCCGCAGCAGGTCGGCCTCGCCCTGGTAGTCGACGGTTACGGCTGGCGCTTCGGCGACGAAGCCGTTACATCCGTCCGACACGGTGCTGGCGTCGACCGGGCCGCCGCCTTGCAAGCTGACCAGGAAGGGATCCAGCGGGAAACCGGCCTGCGGGCTGATGGCGATAAAGGCGCCCGCGTCCACCGCTTCTTAGGCCGCCGGCGTGGCGGTCGCCGCCTGAACGGCGGCCGCTTGGTTGCGACTGGCAGTGGCGACCGCAGCGATGCTCAGCAGGGCGATGAGCGCAATCACCAGCACGGCGACTGCGCGCCCAGTTCTCGATGCTTTCATGTTAGTGCCTTTCTGTGGGGGCGTTGATGGCTGCTCAAAGGTCGGAGAAGCTGGGTTTGGTCTGACCGCCAACGATGGCAGGCTCAAAGCAGAACCCAGTTTCTCCGTCGATTACTTGGCTGCAGCCTTCGGGATGTTGAGATATACCGTCAGCTCGCCAATGCGGTCGATCTCGCTGACAGGGATCTCGACATCCTTCTTGGTGAACAAATGGCCTTCGCGCAGCACCAGGTGCGTGATTCGACGAGTCTCCGGGTCGATGGCGAAACCATCGACTTCGCCGACTGTGCCGTCGGTAGCTTCGACAGGGATGCCGTGGCGCACGGTCAACTCGGACTCGGGAATTGCCTCAACTTCGACCATTTCAGAGCTGCCGGCTCCGGCGAAGCTGAAATCCTGGAAGCCAATGCCGCTGTGAGACTCGGAACCCATCAAGGCTTGGGCGTCCATCATGTCCAATCCCTGGGCCTCTACTTTGACCACCTTGATGAACGGCGCCAACTGGTCCAGCTCATGGCGGCTGCAGCGCACTTCGATGTGCTTGGCAGGATTGTCGACGACGAAGTCCAGGGGCAGAAGCACCTCGTGGCGCCCGAGTCCCTTGGTCTCGACCACGAGATGCGTGGCCACCTTCGTCAGCGGGTTTAACACCAGACCGACGCTGTCACCGCCATCACCGTCGGTGCAACGCACGTCCGCGTTGAGAAGAATCTTCATGGTGAGTTACTCCTTCATGTAGGAAAACGGTGACTACTCAGCCGTCATTCCGACTTGTGCGGGCATGACGGCTGAGTAGCTACGAAAAATGGTTTGCGCCTTTCCTGTCAATTCGCAACAGAGTCGTCCTCAAGCGCATCACGAATGGCCTGCTCCGCATCGCTGTCCAGCGTGGTCTGCAAGACGTGGCCTTTGTATTGGCGCAGGATCGCCAGCTCGGCCGCCGGGTTCTCCCCGTTTACCAGCACAAACAGCGCCGAGGTGCCAGGCTTGATCTGCTCGCCAACGTCTTTGACAAACTCGCCGTCCACGCCCAGGTCCATCAAGCGACCCACGACGGCGCCGCCTGCCAGACCCAGCACCAGTCCGCCGATCGGGAAGAAGATGCTGCCGATCAGAAGACCCAATGCTCCACCGACACCGGTAGCCATCCACGTGCTGCGGGAGACCTGGTTCTTGACGTGAACCTTACCCTCGGCATCCTTGACGACGACCGCAGCGTCCTCAATCGTCAACATGCCTTCTTTCTTGCCCTTGACCAGGGCCTCGTGTACTTGCTCGGCTTCGTCCATGGTGTCGAAAGCGAGCACGATCAGACTACTTGTCATGGTGAACTCCTTTCAAAAGCTAAAAACTACTCTGGCCGACCTGGTGTGGGGGTCGACTGCTGTAGGTGCGACCATCTGACGGTACTATGCCATGTCACTTGGCCCAGCGGACGTCTCGTGCAGCCAGCGCTGCGCAGCGTCGAGCGCGGCCCGGGTGCTGGCGCCGAGCGTTGTTGTCGCCACGAACACGTTCTCCGGTCCCAGGATGTCGCTGGTGGTCTCAGTCCGGTCCAATTGTCGTTTGACCTTCGGATTGACCCCGACCACCATCAGCCGGCCGCCTGCGGCCTTTACCTGTTGCGAATAGCGTTCCAGGACGGTGACGAACGAACTCCCAATGCCCTCTTGCGCCCGCAGTCGCAGGATCACCACGGGCCGTTTGGCATCGCCCACCTTGGGGAGGAATTGTTCGAGCGTCTCTGCCCCGGCGAAGGTCAGGTTGCCGTAGATCTGCAGCAGCGTCACCGCGTTGCTGGCCAATTCAGCCGGCACGGGTCCTTCGGTCACCGTGCCGTCGGGGTTGGGGATGTTTTGGACGAGCCGCACTTCGTGTGCACCGGTGATGAAGAAATAGGCGAGGATCGACAGCAGTACGCCGAGAAACACCGCCTGTTGCAGCGGAATCGCCAGCGTCAGCACCAGCGTGACCAGCATCACGATGCGCGGGGACCAGCCCGTGTCCCAGACGTCGGCAATGCGCTCGCGCTTGATCGACTGGAAGCCGGCTACGATCAGCACGGCGGCCATGGCCGGCATGGCCACCATGCTCACCGCCTGGCTGAACAGCATCACGGCTACCACCACGAGCAGGCCTGAGAAGACGTTGGCCCAACGCGATTTGGCGCCTGAGCTGATGTTGAGCGCCGTGCCAGAGACAGAGCCGCCAATCGGCATGCCCTGGAACAGCCCGGCGCCGATATTGGCCGCAGCCTGGCCGACGAAATCGCGCGAGCTGTCGGGGTATTTTCCGTCCGGGTTGGGGTAGGCCTTGCTCACGCCCGCGCCCTGGACGAGCGCGATGATGGCGAGGGCGATGGCGTCGACCAACAAGGCGGGCGCAAGGGAAAGGTCAGGCAGTTGGACGACGGTAATGAGTTTCAGCGTGTCCGGGATGGCTGCCACGTCGCCCACCAGCTGCACCTCGATCCAACCCAGGATCACCACCACGACCGAGCCGATCACCATGCCGAAAAGCATGGAGAAGTTGCGCAGCCTGGTCCGATCCACCAGCAGGATCACGGCCACCGTCAGCAGGCCGATGGCCGTCGTCTGAGGGTCGATCTGGTTCAGATGAAGCAGCGTGTCGACGGCCTTGACAACCTTGTTAGAGTATTCGCTGGCATAGCCTGTGAAGTCGCCCAACTGCGACAGGATGACGTTGATCGAGACGCCGGTGAGGAAGCCGATGACCACCGAATTGGAGACGAAGCGCAGCAGCCGGCCCAGCTTGAGCAGCCCGGCGAGGAGCATGACCAGGCCGGTCAGCAGGGCCAGGGTCGCGATCGCGCTGGCACGTGCATCCTCGCTGTAGCCGGCCACCGCTGAGCCAGCCGTGATGGCCAGGGCGCTGGTAGCGGCGATGTTCATAAACGCCGAACTGCTGAAAAGGGCGCCCAGCGGCGTGCCGATCATGACCGCGTACAACCCCTGGAGGGGATTGACGCCGGCCAGGATGGCCGAGGCCATGGCATCGGGGATGTTGGCGACGCCGGTGGTCAGGCCGGCGATCAGGTCTGGGACCAGGTTGCCGCGCGGCTTGGAAGGGGCGGGAGTTGTGGTCATTGACGGTTATCCTTTGGGAGTTGCGGTTGTGTTGGCGCTCTGTGGAGGCCTGAGATTCGCCAGGAGAATGTGCCCGCTGATCAACAAGATCCACAAAGGGAAGACCAGCGGCGCCCAGTCGAAGAATCCGAGACTGAACAGCAAAAACAGCGCCAGCGCCAGGCCGAGGTACGCCATCCAGCGCGGGATGATGCCGGTGCGCAGCGAAAGCGTGCAGGTCGAGATCATGAACACGCCGGCCATCTTCATGGTATAGACGTTCATGATCTCATACGTCACCGTACGGCCAAACGTGTACAGGCCGGACTCGATCAACATGCTGGGGGCGGCTCCGTACATTTGCATGGTGCCGCCGGCCACCGCCGCAGAGGCGAACAGCATG
>JBFYTD010000629.1:0-2571 GCA_041300885.1 Anaerolineae bacterium
CTGCACGACCCGGCCAGCACCGGGTTCTTTGCTGGGCCAGCGCTGCAGATCAGCACTGACAAAGGCTACCCCTACACGCGGATGTTGAGCGCGGTGTTGCTGGGTTGGAGCCTGGCGATGCAGGGCCAGGTGGCGGAGGGTCTGGCGCTGGCGCGCCAGGGCATGGACGCAGCCGAGGACATCGGCCTGAGATTGCACTACAGCCAACTGGCGGCGATGCTGGCCGAGATCCTCATGGCGGCGGGCCGGCACGAAGAGGCGATCGAGGTGCTCGACGAGGGCATCCGCCGCTTCGAGACGTATCACGACCTGCTGTGCGCTGCGGACCTGTGGACGCTGAGGGGCGACGCCTTGCGTGCATCGCAGGCAGGTTGTGACGAAACGGAAGAATGTTACCAGCGGGCGTTGTCCCTGGCGCACCGGCTAGGGGCGCAGGTATCGGCGCTGCACGCTGCCACTCGTCTGGTCCAGTTTCAGCACGAGTACGGGAATGCAGAGAATCGTCATAAGCTGAATGAAATCTACGACTGGTTTTCCGAAGGCCATGACACGCCCGACCTGCGCGCGGCGGCCGATGTTCTGGCCAGGTTCAGTTGATCTGGCAGGATCACAGCGATTCGTCGGCGCGCTCACGCTGCGGGACGAACGGCAACACAACTCATCATCCAATCAGGAGACTCCACCATGCAATCCGTCCGTGCCTTGTTCATCGCCCTGTGTCTCGTGGCTGTCCTCGCCAGTTGCGCAACGCCGCCACCCGTGTCGACTAGCACACAATCGCCCGCTGTGGAGAATGCTGCTGCCACCGGCGCTAACATCGCCCGCGCTGCCGTCGATCCGGGCGCCTTTGGCGACTTCGATCCCAGCACCACCTGCACCTCGGAGCTGTGGGTGCTGATCAATGTCTACGAGACGCTGGTTCGCTACACGCCGCTTGGCAGCGACAACACGTTGGAACCTGGGCTGGCCACCTCCTGGTCCGTCTCGGACGACGGCCTGACCTGGACGTTCAACCTGCGCGAGGGAGTGACATTCCACGACGGCGTCGACTTCGATGCCAGCGCTGTCAAGCAGGCTATCGAGCGCACCAAACAGATCGGCCAATGCGCCGCTTATCTCCTGGAGCCGATCAGCGAGATCGAGACGGACGCGGCCTGGTTTGCCGCCGGCAACGAAGCCGGCACGGGGCCCTACCGGTTCGCACGCTACGAACCGGGGCAAAGGCTGGTGGTGCAACGCTTCGACGACTATTGGCGCGGCTGGCAGCCCGATCAGTTCGATACGGTTGTCTTCGAGATGGTAGGCGACCAGGTGGCAGCCGAACAGATGCTGCGCGCCGGCCAGCTCGATTTTGCCAACCAAGTCGTCTTAACCCCAGACCAAATGGCAAGTCTCGACGGGTATAGCGGCTTGCGGCTTGACGCCGCCCCCAGCGTCGGCAATTGGGTGATCTTCCTGAATCACCGCCGTCCTCCCACCGACGATTTACGCGTGCGGCAGGCGTTGGCCTATAGCTTCCCCTATGAGTCAGTCATCGCTCACACCATGCTTGGCAAAGGAACGCTGGCCCATGGCGCCGTACCCACCAGTCTGTGGGGCCATGACCCCGAACCTTCGCGCTACGTCGAAGACCTGGATAAGGCGGCCAGCTTGTTGGAACAGGCTGGCCACACCAACGGGCTGGAACTGACTTTCTCTTACGACCCCACTGAGCAGACGATGGCCGAGCTTTGGCAGGCCAACCTGGCCAAGATCGGCATCACGCTCAAGCTGGAGCCCGCCGATTTCCCCATCCGATGGGACGCGGCCAAGAGCGCACCGGAAAACGCCCCCCAGGCCTTCATACTCGTGTGGTCGCCGGACGTGGTCGATCCGTATTCCTACCTTTTCAACATGTTTCACTCCGAGGAACAGCCGCTATGGAATCTAGGATTTTACAGCGATCCGGCCTTTGATACCCTCGTCGATCAAGCCCGCCGGCAGAGCGCCCTAGACCAGACTGCGGCCAGTACGCTGTACGTGGACGCTCAAGGCATGTTGGCCGACGACGCGGCTGCCATCTACGCCTTGGACCTTCCGGAATTTAACGTTATCGCGAACGACATCCAGGGCTTCGTGACCAATCCTGCCTATTCGCATTTGGTTATCTGGTACGATGTGCGCCGCGAGAAGTGATCGATGATCCACGCCGACTATCTCCTGCGCCGGGTGGCTACCTCGCTGATCGTCATTGCCGGCGTCCTCACGCTGACGTTCTTCGTCACCCGCATCCTGCCATCGGACCCGGCGCAACTGATCGCGGGCCAGCCGGTCGTTCGCCACCAAGCGCAGCGTGGCTGAGGACCTGGGCATCTTCCTGCCTGCCACGCTGGAGCTGGTGCTGTGCGGCTTTGCGCTGGCCTTGGTCGTCGGCATCCCGGCCGGCATCCTGGCGGGCGCAAACGAGCGAGGCGCGTTCGACCGGGTCACCGGGGTCGCGGCCATCCTGGGCGCGGCGGCGCCGGTCTTTGCGCTGGCGCTGCTTTCTAAGCAGGTGTTCTTCAACCAGCTTCACTGGCTGCCGCTCAACGG
>JBFYTD010000287.1:0-4083 GCA_041300885.1 Anaerolineae bacterium
TTGACGCCGCCGCCCAAGCATGTTACAGTTAGCCCAAGCGCCAGTCAATCTCGTAACGCAATCCAGCGGATTGCGTCCGAACCATCCAGCAGATTGTTCTATCTGCCAGCCGAGGTGTGTCATGCCAGAGTCCACCCCATCCCACGCCATGTTCGCCGGCCTTGTCTTCAACCAACAGAGCCAGCCGGCTGAAGTGGCCTACATTGGCAGCGAGGCCCATTACGTGATTCTGGACGACGACTTCCGCCGCCATGTGGCCGCGCGCGACATCGACCGCCAGGTGCTACTGCACCTGCGCGATCTGATGGAGCCTTTCCGCGACCAGGCCGTGGTCGAGATGATGCGCATGATGGGCCAGGAAGACCTGTTCACCAAGGCGATGATCGACTCGTCGCTCAAGAACTGGGAGCAGTCGCTGGGCCAGCCCGTCCCCGAGGACATGCGCGCCTGGCTGGGCATGCTGGGCTTCCGCGTCGTCGTCGACGTCCATGGTGAGGTGGTCGAAATGAACCTGCCGAGCCAGATGAGCGGCGAAGAGGAGTAATCTTGCTTACCATGAAAAAGCTCTTTCTCTTGATCCTGTCTTTCGCTGTTGTGCTGGCCGGCGCAGTGGCCGCCGGCCTGGCCTTCCTGCGCCGTTTCCTGCCGCAAACCGACGGCAGCGCGCGCGTCGCTGGCCTACACGGCCCGGTGGAGATCGTGCGCGACCGCTGGGGCGTGCCGCACATCTACGCCGAGGACGAGGACGACCTGTTCTTTGCCCAGGGCTACGTCCACGCCCAGGACCGGCTGTGGCAGATGGAACTGCAGCGGCGGCTGGGCTCCGGCCGGCTCTCCGAGATTCTGGGCGAGCCGACCCTGGAGGTAGACCGCTTCGTGCGTACCGTGGGCCTGAATCGCGCGGCCGAGGACGAGGTGCGCAGCTTGCCGGCCGAGACCCTGCACGCCCTTGACGCCTACGCAGCCGGCGTCAACGCTTCCATACGCCAGCGCCGCGGCCAGTGGTCGCTGGAGTTCACTCTGCTGCGCTGCGAGCCGCAGCCCTGGCGGCCGGTGGACAGCCTCTACTGGGCCAAGTTCCTGACGGCGGTCCTCAGCGGCAACTGGGCCAGCGAAACCATGCGCGCCCGGCTGGCCGTCAAGCTGGGCGCCGACCTGGCTGCCGACCTGGAGCCGGCCTACCCGGCCGACAACCCAACCGTCGTTAGCGGTCCCGGCCTGCCGCCAGGGACAGAGCCGCCGCCCAACGGCTGGCGCAGCCCGGCTGTGTTGGAGGCGCTGCGATTGGTGGAAAGCCTGCTGGCCGGGAACGTCCCCCGCCCGCAGCCGCCCGCGCCGCCGGCCGGCGTGATCCGCCTCAACCCCGGCGCCAGCAACCAGTGGGTGGTCAGCGGGGCGCGCACATCCACAGGCCTCCCGCTGTTGGCCAACGACACCCACATGTCGGTGGCTATGCCGTCGATCTGGTATCAGGCGCATCTGGAGGGCGGCCGCTACCACGTGGCCGGCGTCTCCTTGCCCGGCGTGCCCGGCGTGCTGGTGGGCCACAACCAGCGCTGTGCCTGGGGGCTGACCACCGCCTGGCAGGACGCGCAGGACCTGTTCATCGAGCGCATCAACCCGACCAACGCGGCCGAGTACGAGTTCGAAGGCCAGTGGCGTCCTGTGCAGGTAGTGCAAGAGGTCATCGCCGTTAAGGGGCGCGCTGAACCGGTGGTGGAGGAGGTCAAGCTGACGCATCACGGCCCCATCGTCAGCGGCCTGATGGGCGAGAGCACGCCCATGGCGCTGCGCTGGGTGGCGTTGGATCAGACCGACATGCTGGGCGCAGTGCTGGGCTACGACCGGGCCGCCGACTGGCAGGAGTTCCGCGCGGCGTTAGCCTCCTGGGCCGCGCCAGCGCACAACTTCGTCTACGCCGATGTGGACGGCCACATCGCCTACTTCCAGGCCGGCTGGATGCCAGTACGGGCCAAGGGCTACGGCATCGCGCCTGTGCCCGGCTGGACGGGCCAGCACGAATGGCAGCGCTTCCTGACGCTGGACGAGTTGCCCCAGGCGCTGGACCCGGAGAGCGGCTGGCTGGGCGTGGCTAACAACCTGGTCGTGGACACGACCTACCCCCATTTCCTCAGCGCCGACCTGGAGAACCCCAGCCGCGCCACTCGGCTGGTGGAGCTGTTGACGAAGCGTGACAGGGTCAGCGCGGCCGACTTCGCGGCCATGCAGCGCGACACCTTTAGCGCCCAGGCCGAGCGTTTCGTGCGTCACTTGCTGCCCATCCAGCCCACCAACACGCGCGAGGCCAGAGCACTGGAAATCCTGCGCGGCTGGGACTGCTACATCACGGCCGATAGCGTGGCCGCGACACTGTACGAGACCATACGGGTCTACGCGCTGCACGCCATGTTCGACCGTCATCTGGGCGAGCTGGCCGACGCCTACGTGGGGGTCGATCCGTCGCCGCTGGGGGACACCGGGCCGTACCACGATCGCAGCTTCGTGCGCCTGCTGGAGATCCTGGACGACAAGCGGGGCAGCTCGGTCTGGCTGCGCGACCCGGAGTCCGGCATCCCGCAGCCCGCCAGCGAGATCCTGCACCGGGCGCTGCGCATCGCGCTCAAGGATTTGAAGGAGCACCTGGGCGACGACATAGAGACGTGGACTTGGGGCCGGCTGAACCGCATTCACTTCGCCCACCCGCTGGGCGCCGTCAAACCATTGCACCTGCTGTTCAACCGCGGGCCCTATCCCATGCCGGGCGACCGGGACACGCTGCTGCGGGCCTCGGGCAAGCCGGCTTTTCCCTTCCAGCCGGTGGCCGTGGTGGACGCGCTGCGCTTCATCGCCGACTTGAGCGACTGGGACCGCTGCCAGATCATCGTGCCGGGCGGCCAGTCGGGCCACGTGGCTAGCCCTAACTACGCCGACCAGATTCCGCTGTGGCGCAACGGGCTGATGATGACCCTGCCCTTCAGCCGGCCGGCCGTGGAGCGCATGGCGCGCGAGCGGCTGGTGCTGAGTCCTTGAGTGAACGATCTCCCGGTAGATTGCCGGCGCCAGTTTGACGCCGTGAAACGTGAAAGGTGAAACGTGAGGCTAGCCGTTGCGCAGTCTTCACGCATCAGGTTTCACGTTAGGCTGTGGATAGAGGTCATGACATGGCTTTGATCCAGTGCGACTTTTTCTCCGAAACGTTGCAACTGAGCACGTCGATGAACGTGATCCTGCCGCAACCGGCGCGGGCGCGCTACCCGGTGCTCTACCTGTTGCACGGCCTGTCCGACGACCACACCACCTGGTTGAGGCGCACCTCCATCGAGCGCTACGTGGACCCGCTGGGGCTGGCGGTGGTGATGCCTGCCGTCCATCGCAGCTTCTACGCTGACATGGCCCACGGCAACCGCTACTGGGCCTTCGTCAGCCAGGAATTACCGGCGCTGGCCGGCGGCTTCTTTCCCATTTCCCAGCAGCGCGACGAGACCTTCGTGGCCGGGCTGTCCATGGGCGGCTACGGCGCGTTCAAGCTGGCGCTGAGCTTCCCCCAGCGCTTTGCAGCAGCCGCCAGCCTATCGGGCGCGCTGGACCAGGCTGGCGACATGGAATACGCCGAGCCTGTCTGGCGGGCCGAGATGGAGAATATGTTCAACGACCTGGGCAAGTTCGCCGGCAGCCCCAACGACGTGATGCACCTGGCGCGGCGACTTGCCAAGTCAGCTGGGCCGAAGCCGCGGCTGTATCAGTGTTGCGGCACAGAGGACTTTTTGTACGACCAGAACCTGCGCTTCCGCGACCAGGCCCGCGCGCTGGGGCTGAACCTGACCTACGAGGAAGGGCCAGGTGAGCACGAATGGGGCTACTGGGACCGGATGATTCAGCGGGTGCTGGCGTGGCTGCCGTTGGAGTCAAGACCAAGCTGATGAGCAGTTCACTGATCTCACGCAAAGACGCCAAGATCGCCAAGTGATTTTGTTTCCTTTGCGCTTTTTGCGCCTTTGCGTGAGCCACACTGGCATGGTAAGCGAATGACTGTCAAGAGATTCGTATTAGCCGTATTGATCTTACTCCTGCTGGCGCCGCTGG
>JBFYTD010000288.1:0-4148 GCA_041300885.1 Anaerolineae bacterium
CTTCCCGCCGTCCAGCGTGCTGCTGCCCTATGACCCGCCGGAGAGCGGCATGCCGGTGGCGATTCCTGGCGGCCCCTACGCCGGCTTCGTGAACGTGCCCCTCACCTTCGACGGCAGCGCGTCCTATGACAGTGACGCCACCAATGTAATCGCCAGCTATGAATGGGACTTCGGCGACGGCGCGACGGGCACTGGGATGACAACTCAGCACACCTACACCGTAGCGGGCACCTACATCGTGACTCTGACGGTCACGGACGACGAGGGCATGACCGATACCGCATCCACCACCGTCACCATCTCCGGGAACGCGGTGCTCGATCTGGACATCGCCTCGTTCTCGGTGAGCAACTCAGTGAGACTGGGCAAGGCAGTCGCCATCAAGCTCTCGGTGGAGAACCCAGGTCCGGTGCTGGGTCAAGCCCTGGCTACGGTCACGGGCATGCAGGATGGCATGCAGGTCTACGCCTGGAGCTTGAACGTCTACGACTACAACGGCAAGGGCTCGACCAGCTTCACCTTCCCGACCTACATCCCGACGGCCAAGGGCACGATCAACTGGACCGTCACCATCGCCGACGTCGATCCGGATAGCGACGTGGCCACAGCGACCACCACGGTCAAATAAGTCACAGGCATCGAGCCCTACCGGGCAGCGCCCGGTAGGGCCGACCAGAGGTTTCACCATGGTTTCTCCCCGCTCCAGAATCTTGCTTCTCTGCCTGGCCCTGGCCGTCGCCGCGCTGGGGCCGGCAGTTTTCGCGACCAGCGCCGGCCACAACACCCCCGCCGCCGGGGCAGCCGCGCCGGCGGTAGAAAGCCTGTCGGTTCCTGCCAGCCGCGACGCCTGGATCAACGCGGATGCCATCACCACCAACTATGGCCGGGACGAGGACTTGTGGACCGGGATCTTTACCTACAGCGGCAAGATGGACGAGCGCCGGCTGCTGGTCGGGTTCGACATCTCGGCCCTGCCCGCCAACGCCATCGTCGACTCCGCCCAACTCAAGATGACGCAGACCCGGGCCAGCGGCGCAGAATCGTATGCACTCTGGCCCTACCAGATCACCGGCGCCTGGGGCGAATACACCGTCACCTGGGAGAACCGGCCGGCCGCCATCAGCGCCGGCGACCCGCTGCTGGTTGTGAACGCCGCCAACGGCGTCAAGACATGGGATGTCTTGCGCATCGTGCAAGCCTGGCAGGCCGGCGCGCCGAACCACGGCATCCTGCTGCTGGGAGACGGGACGACCGTCGGCGCGCGCGTCTACGCCTCGCGCGAGAGCACGCCCGGACTTTTGACGATCAACTACCACCTGTCTGGCAACGAAACGCCCACGCCGACGTCTACGGGCACTGCAACGGTTACAGCGACGCCAACCAGCACGCCGACGAGCACGCCGACCAGCACACCAACCGGCACGCCGACCAGCACACTAACCAGCACGCCGACCAGCACGCCGACCAGCACACCAACCGGCGCGCCGTCCCACTTCAACCGGCTGTTCCTGCCGTTGATACTGATGTAAGTTTAGAATTTAACCCGGTAATCGCGCCGCAGCGCCCGCCGGAGGCTACCCACTCCCCTATCCTCGGAACCGGGGAGCCATAGTCCGGGGTGCTTCGCAAAGCCGTCTGGCTCCAGGTGGAAGCCCTTCCAGGGCTGGAATCCAGGCCCGGAGGGCCTACCGTGTTGTAGCCCGAACCGTTAACGGTCGGGCGGGCGTGGCCGGCGTAGTACCGGATCATTTCCTTAACGTTCATAAGTAGACAATCGTCCTCACTTCACGCCCGACGGCCCTGTGGAACATCGAATTGCACGCTATGCTGCCAGTCTCTGAGCCGCGACAACCAACATACTGCGGAAACGGCCACGGCCTGGATCAGCCGCCGGTAGTTGTACTGCTGGGCCATTCACTGCTGCTGGATGCGGTGGCAACGGGCCTGACAGACTCGCAGCTACCGGGCCTCGTGCTGCTGGATACCAACGGCCCGGACATGGAAGCGCGCCTGAAATCGCTCAAGCCCAGGTTGATCCTCTTCGACCTGCGCTGCACATTTACCGAGTGCCTGTTTCACGTCTTGCTGGAGCTGCCCAGCGCGGCGCTGCTGGGGCTTGACCAGGACGCCTCCCACGCGCTCCTGCTGAATGGCAAGCGCTGCGTGACTCCGACTATGAATGAGCTGTGTGAATTGGTTCAGAAAGAGGCCGGCTGAGAAGCGCAACGGCCGGCCACAAAAAGGAGGAACAGCATGAATTGAGGCCGCGATCCGCCGGTGTTTGAGTCCACAACACCCTTGCATCGCTGTTACCTCTCAAGCGCTGGCGGGGCTTCCACTGTATGGGCCCGGCGCTGACAGGCTTGTAGTTTGGGGCAAGACATGTCTTGGGCCGCCAGGCCTTCTTGTGGGTGTTTTGGGTTTTAGGAGGATACCATGAAGCTCTCCAGAAGAAGCTTCCGAGGAGGCGCGTTACGCGTATGGCGGGTTCTGCCCGCTGTTGTCGTTTTGTTGAGCTTGCTCCTGACTCCGGGCCTCTCCATCGCGGACGACGGCCCCATGTTCAGGAAGAACGTCTCCAGCACACCCGATCTGGAGACCGAGTTCGCGACCATCCGCATGCTGCCGTTCTACGTCCCGCCGCAGGCATCGAACGGGGACCTGTTGGGGACCATCGACTATCTCAACGCCGACGGAGCTGTGGTGGAGACGCGCGAGTACGTCCGGCCGCTGATCGTCCACTACAGCGACGGGCCGGTCACTTTCATCGAGGAAGAAGGCTACGGCGGCTTCCCGGGGCACGGCCAGCGCGACGCCTACGGCGCGGTCAGCCTGGACGACGGCGCCACCTGGAAGCGCACCAACCTGTCCAAGTCCGGCGATCTCTCCTCGATCAGGATCAAGGTAGGGAAGCGGTGGGTTCCCTACTACGGCGACGTGGGGCGGACTTTCACCGCCTCGGACGGCAACCAGGTGCTGGTCACCTGGGTGAGCAAATACTGCGGCAGCGGCAGCCCCGCCTACTCCATAACCGACGCCGAACGTGACTTGCTCGCCCCCTACCTGGCGGAACAGGGAACGATCGCGGATGCCGCGGCCTGCTCCGACGGCGATCCATTGACCCCCTGCACCTATCTCGAGGACGCCTTCGGCGTCGCCGGTTCGCAGGGCGTGCAGAGCGCCGCCGACCTGGCCGAGGACGGCTACCCGCTGATCGGCGACTACCCCTTCTCCTGCGCCTGGGCGGCGCGCGGCGTAATGTTGCCTGGTGTAGATGGCGCACCGAGCACCTTCACCTGGTTCAAGGCTGAGCGCCTGACCTCGGGCGTGCGCAGCGCCAACCGGCCCGAGGCCGTCTGCGTCAAGGGCGCGGGCTGCGTGGTCACCTGGCAGGAGGACCCGGAGGGCATCCGCCCCGGCGAGGGCGAAGGCCCCGGCGAAGGCTGGAGCGGCGCGGTCGCGCACCACCAGACCGACACCTGGTACTCCTACATCGACTGGGATGAGTTCGGCTTGGTCAGCGGGGACGGCACCTACGGATCGTTCTACGATGGAACAGGGGATCTGGCAACCTGGGTCGTAGCCAACCCCAGCGGCAGCCCCCAGGCGGCCGTGCCGATGTCCGTTCCCATGCGCCTGACCGACAACGCCATGTGCACGGCCGCGGACAGCAAGCCCTACTGCTTCGTCGACTACGACGGCAGCGGGACGGCTGACTTCTGCGCCAGCACGGTTCTGGTCACTATTGAGACGCCCGAAGGGCCAACCCAGGACGTCGACATGTGCGTCACCGAGGACGGCCGGCTGATGCGCGGCAACACCGCCTCGACGCGCGCCCGGCTCGGCCTGCACGGCTATTCGTCGCTCGGGCTGTTCGACAAGACTCAGCCGGATCTCTACCCCATCGACAGCGCCTGGTTCTACATGAGCTATGAGGAGAACAAGGGGCTGGGCGACATCTGCGACGACGGCGACTGCGACGTGCTCACCGACGCGGACAAGCGCGACATGGGCAAGAACGTCTGGTACCACACGTTCGACATGTTCCAGCCGGAGCTGGTCTCCCAGGGCCTGATGCTCAACCAGCCTGCCATCTACCCGGACGACTGGTCTGACCCAAGCGGGCTGCTGGATCAGGACACCTCGCT
>JBFYTD010000289.1:0-4147 GCA_041300885.1 Anaerolineae bacterium
GCGCAATTCGACACCGCGGCGCAGCGCGGCCTGGCGCGCCGCATCGGCCAGCAGTCCATCGTGTTGCTCAAGAACGAAGACAACCTCCTGCCGCTGGCCAGGAACCTCGGCTCGATCGCGGTCATTGGACCCAATGCCGGCGTGTCCCGCAACCTGGTCGGCGACTACACCTATATCTGCCACGTCGAAACGCTGATCGAGGCGCGGGAAAAGGACAACGCCTTTGGCGCGGCCATTGCAGAGGATATCGAGATTGTCGAGGACTTCGTACCGATAGCCTCGGTAGTGGAGGCGATCCGGGCAGCCGTGTCTTCCGGGACGGCGGTGCATTTTGCGCAGGGATGCGACGTCAACAGCGACCGGCGCGACGGGTTTGCCGCGGCCATCGAGGCTGCTCAACGGGCCGACGTCGCGATTGTCGTCGTGGGCGACAAGTCGGGCCTGACCGACGACTGCACCAGCGGCGAAGCGCGCGACCGCGCTGATTTGGGCTTGCCCGGCGTCCAGCAGGAACTGGTGGAGGCGGTGGTCGCCACCGGTACACCGACCGTCGTCGTGCTGGTCAACGGCCGGCCGCTATCGATCAACTGGATCGCTGAACATGTCCCGGCCATCGTCGAAGCTTGGCTGCCCGGCGAAGAAGGGGGCGGCGCGCTGGTAGACGTGCTTTTCGGCGCAGTCAACCCGGGCGGCAAGTTGCCCATGACCTTCCCGCGCTCCGTCGGTCAGGTGCCGATCTACTACGGGCACAAACCGTCGGGCGGACGCTCGCACTGGAAGACGACCTACGTGGACCTGAGCAACGAGCCGCTCTACCCCTTTGGCTTCGGGCTGAGCTACACGACCTTCGAGCTATCCGATTTGCGGCTCGACCGGCAATCCGCCGTGGCCGGCCAGACTATCGCCGTGAGTGTGGAAGTGACCAACACCGGCAACATAGCCGGCGACGAGGTGGTGCAGTTCTACGTTCGCAACGCTGCCGCCAGCATGACGCGGCCGTTGAAGGAGCTCATGGGCTTCTGTCGTGTTCACCTGGCGCCGAGCGAAAGACGCACCGTCACCTTTGATCTGGCAGTCAATCAGCTAGCGTTTCTCGATCGGGAGATGCGCTGGGTGGTCGAACCCGGCCAAATCCGCGTGATGGTCGGAACCTCGTCGGTAGATTTGCCGCTGACCGCTGCGTTTGAGATCACCGGCGATGTGGCCGAGATTGGCCAGCGGCGTGTCTTTGCCAGTGCCGTGCGAGTGGCATGATCCTTTCCGGGTCCGACAGACAAAGGGCGGTTATTCGCCGATCTTTATGCGCACGATGCGTCTGGCGCCGATGCCAGTGTGAGCTGGGACCGACGCGGGCTTTGTGGAAGATCGCGGAATTTTGCTTTACAGCCAGATCATGTCGTGGTATGATAGGTGCGTGACAATCGTTCTCTTCAACGCATACGACACACAGGGGTAATGGGTATTGGCCCCCCACGTCAGGGCTAAAACACAGACGAAAGGAAGGTCTCATATGGAACGCTCTCGATGGACGACGCTCTGCCTGGCGCTGCTGCTGGCAGGGCTGCTGGCGCTGGGGTCGCCCTTGGTCGCGGCGGCAGCGGAGCACGCTCAGACCAGCGCCACGCAGGAGGATCCCAACGCTCCCGCGCGGTCGGACAGAAACGTCATCTCTGTCCCCGGCGTCTTTTCGTTGTGGTTGGGGCAGGGGCTGAGCACGCGCAACAATATGTTGGTGGTGGACGGCGCCCAGGTCGACCTGCCGGCCCTCAACGCTACTGCCACCGTCGACGGCTTCACCTTTAACCTGCGCGACAGCTCATACGGCTGGGATGCCATCACAGTGACGCAGGCAGGGCCACGCGAAAGCGACGCTCTGACCATTGCCGACACGCAGATGGTAGTGCAAGGCCCGGCGGCCAACTTCAGCACCGATCTTTCGACGAGCATTGAGGTGCATCCCAGCCCTGAGGTACAAGCCGGCGCCAGCATTGTGTTCAGCTACGACGGCGTGGCGGGCCAGGCTGGGTTGGCTGTGGCCGACGGCAATGCGCAGGTGGCGGTGGGACCGGCAACGATTACGGTTGAGGGTCTGGACGCTGGGGGCGGCGCTTTGACGGTCGACTCGGCCCAGGTGATGCTTCCCCAGGCTGAAACGGGCGTGCGTGTCGATGGCTTCACGGTCGCCGACGGCAACGCTAGCTGGGAGGCGTTGGCCTGGTACGGCCGCGAGTTCAACCTGGGCGATGCTGTAACGCTGTCCGACAATCTCGTAGTTGTTCCAGGCCCTGCCTCAGCCGATGCCAGATCTGGCGGCGCCACGACGACCTTCTCGATCAACGCCGGCGACCTGGCGCAGACAGGCGGCCAGTTGGTCATCACCACTGATCCGGCGACCGGCCAGCCAGTCGTGTCCTTGCGCAACGGCAGCGCCACGCTGGGCGTGGCCGGCTGGAACCTGGCCGTCAGTGGGGTCAACGCAGGCCTGGCCGGCGCCAGCATCGATACCGTGACGGTGAGCGCCGAGCCTCTCGGCGTCCAGGCCGAGGTCACCGGTCTGGAGGTCAGCGAGAGCAACGGGGCCACTTTCGACCAGGCGCGGATCCTGTACCTGCCGCCCCAGACCGGCGAGACGCGCGCCGTGGCGGGCTTCGAGCTAGTCATCAGCAGCACCGAGGCGGGGTACGTGGTGACGACAACGACGTTACTGCCGACGGCGCAGGCGAGCCAGCCCTAAACCTCGTCCCGAACACTTGCGGATAAGACGATAGGTCCGGCTATTAGCCGGACCTATCTGCGTAGCAGGGCCAACAACTTCTCCACCCAAGTCGCATTCTCCCCATCGAACGGCGGTGTAGGTTCGCGGCGATAGTCAATGCTCAGGTCGTAGCCGGCCCGGTCGTAGAGGTCGTGCAGGATACGGTTGAGCTCGACCGTGGGTTCCTCTTCGCCTGGTTGCAGTGGCAAGGGGACCGCAGGAATGGGCTCCTGCACGTCGAAGGCGTACAGATCGGCTTTGGGACGATGGGGGGAGCGGCTGACCAGGATGCGGTAATGCGTCGACGAGCCGTTGCCGGAGGCCGGCATCGGCTGGTGGGCGCGCAGCAAGTCAATCTCCACCAGGTGGGTGGCGGAGGCCAACACCAGCCCTCGCTTGGTCTCGTAGAAGCGGCGTCCCTCGCCTGGGCGCTTGTTGGCCGGGGAGAGGATCTCGATCACGGTAATCACCTCGCCGCTGACCACCTCCTGGATTTCCAGGTAGCCCTCCTCGATCACATCGGGGACCAGCAATTCCACCGAGCGCGGCCGGGTGGGAGTGCGGTAGGCCACGGCCGGCTCGTTGACTTGGATGATCCCTGCGTCGGGCACGCCGATGAAGTCCAGCTTGTCCGGCATGGCGGCATAGACACGCACCTCGACCTTGACGCGGTAGTGCGGCCGCAGGCGTGGGGCAAGGTCGTCGGCCAGCGCTGCAATCAGCCTGTGATGCACGTCACGCCACAGGTCGGGGTGCTCCAGATAGGGATCCATGCCAGGGAAGGGAGTGGGCATCGGAAACCTCGCTACGGATAGAACCGCCGGTACAGCCGCGGGAACGGCAGCGCCTCGCGGATATGCGGCAGGCCGCCCAGCCACATCAGCACCCGCTCCAGGCCCATGCCGAAGCCGCTGTGGGGTTGGGTGCCATACTGGCGCAGTTCCAGATACCACTCGTAGGCTTCCCTCGGCAGCTTGTGGGCGTCGATGGCGTCCAGGATCGTCTGGTAGTCGTGCATGCGTTGGCTGCCGCCGACGATTTCGCCGTAGCCCTCGGGCGCGATCAGGTCGCAGGCCAGCACCGTGTCGGGCCGCTCCGGGTCGGGCTGCATGTAGAAGGCCTTGACCCCGCGCGGGTAGTGGTGGACGAAGACCGGCTTATCGAACTGAGCGCTGATGGCGTCCTCGTGCGGCGCGCCGAAGTCCTCGCCCCAGGGGAAGTCGGGGTAGCCGTTGGCGTGCAGCAGCTTGACCGCGTCGTCGTAGTGGATGCGCGGGAAGGGCGGAGTTGCGTTCTGCAGGTGGGTCAGGTCTCGGCCCAGCACGGCCAGGTCGTCAGCCCGCTTCTCGAGCACGGTCTGCACGCAGTAGCTGACGAACTGCTCGATGACCT
>JBFYTD010000290.1:0-4146 GCA_041300885.1 Anaerolineae bacterium
TGGCTGGCGCCGGTGCGGGGGTCGCAGGCTCGCCGCACGGCATAGACCACGTCCTCTGCCGTCACCGGACCAATAGACGTTACGCCGCTGCTGGGCCGGTAGCTGACCCAGGTCACGTCGTCGCGCAATGTAAAGGTCCAACGCAGGCCATCGTCGGAGACGGTCCAGGCCGTGGCCAGCCGGGGCTCCACGTTGCCCTGTGGGTCGAAGGCGACCAGGCCCAGGAAGAGGCTCTCCACCACGTCCAGCCCGGCGGCATCGCTGGCCAGGGCAGGGTCAATGGACAGCGGCTCGCCGCCCAGGTTGAGCTGCAACGTCACCGGCTCGCGGCTCAAGTCGGGGGTGGGCGTAACCTCGACGATGCGCTCGACAACCACTGTCTCCCGCACCACCACGGTCTGCGGCGCCAAGACCGTTTCCCGGACCACCTTCTCGGTCTCGCGCGACCGTGAGCAGGCGTTTGCCAGCAACACCACCGCAATCAGCAGGCCCAGCCAGACGGCTCGTTTGAAAAAGTTCATGAACATATCATGAGCTGTGGCCGGTGGTGGCACGGTCAGGCCCACTCCGGCGGACCTCCGGGGTGCTGCGCAAAGACCGGCCACAGCAGGAGGCGTTGACAGCAGGAGGCGTCAGTCGTACAGATAGCAGGCCACGAAATGGCCACTGCCGTGATCCTTGAACTCGGGGTCCTTCTCGCGGCAGATGTCCATCACGCGCGGGCAGCGCGTGCTGAAGTTACAGCCCTTGGGCGGGTTGGCCGGGCTGGGCACGTCGCCTTCGAGGATGATGCGCCGGCGTTGTTCCTCGATCACGGGGTCAGGAATCGGCACGGCCGACAGCAACGCCACGGTGTAGGGGTGCATCGGGTTGGCATAGAGCTCGTTGCGGTCGGTCAGCTCCACGATCTTGCCCAGGTACATCACGGCGATGCGATCGGAGATGTGGCGCACTACCGACAGGTCATGGGCGATAAACAGATAAGTCAGGCCAAACTCAGACTGCAAGTCCTCCAGCAGGTTGATCACCTGGGCCTGGATCGACACGTCCAGCGCAGAGATCGGCTCATCCAGCACGATGAACTCGGGGTTGACCGCCAGGGCGCGGGCCACGCCGATGCGCTGGCGCTGGCCGCCGGAGAACTCGTGCGGATAGCGGTTGACGAAGTAGGGGTTCAAACCGACGATGCGCAATAGCTCCTGCACCCGCTCGCGGTTCTCCTGCTTGCTGCCGATGCCATGCACCTCCAGCGGCTCGCCCACGATTGCGCCCACGGTCATGCGCGGGTTGAGCGAGGCATAGGGATCCTGAAAGATCATCTGCATGCGGCGGCGCTGCTTGCGCAGGTCGTCGCCCTTCATGGTGGTCAAATCGACATCGCCGAAGAAGATGTGGCCCTCGGTCGGCCGATTGAGCTGCAAGATGGCTCGACCAGTGGTGGATTTGCCGCAGCCCGACTCGCCCACCAGACCCAGCGTCTCACCCCGAAACACGTGAAAGTCGACGCCGTCTACCGCCTTGATGTGCCCTACCGTGCGCTGGAATAGACCTGACGTGATGGGGAACCACATCTTGAGGCCCTCTACCCGTAACAGAACATCCTGCTGATTGCTCATGGTCGTTGTCTCGCTCATGCGGCCACCCCATTGACATCTACCCAGCAAGCCACCCTGTGATGGGGCCCGACGGTCTCCAGCGGCGGGTTCTCCCGCTGGCAGTGCTCGATGCGATAGGAGCAGCGGGCATAGAAGGGACAGCCAGGCGGCAGATCGATCAGATCCGGCGGCAGGCCCTCGATGGAACGCAGCCGTGAGGGTCGCTCCTCGTCCAGGCGCGGCAGGGAGCCCAGCAAGCCCAGCGTGTAGGGGTGGCGGGGGTTGGCGTACAGCTCTTTGACGGCCGACTCTTCCACGATGAAGCCGGCGTACATCACGATCATGCGGTCGGCCAGGCCGGCTACCACCCCCAAATCGTGGGTAATCCAGATAATGGCCATGCCGACCTCGTCGCGCAGCTTCTTGACCAACTCGACGATCTGGGCCTGGATCGTCACGTCCAGCGCGGTAGTGGGCTCGTCGGCGATCAGCAACTGCGGCTTGCAGGAGAGCCCCATGGCGATCATCACGCGCTGGCGCATGCCGCCGGAAAACTGGTGCGGGTAGTCATCCAGCCGCCCCTCGGCGCCAGGGATGCCTACCAACGCCAACAGCTCGGCGCTGCGCGTGCGGGCCTGCTGCTTGTCCATGCCCATGTGCAGCTCCAGCGCCTCGGTGATCTGGCGTCCGATGGTCAGCACCGGGTTGAGCGAGGTCATGGGGTCCTGGAAGATCATGGCGATGCGGTTGCCGCGCACCTGGCGGATCTCGTCGTCGTCCAGCTTGAGCAGATCTCGCCCCTCGAACCAAACCTCGCCAGCGACCACGCGGCCGGGAGGCATGGGGATCAGGCGGATCAGGGACATCACCCCCACGCTCTTGCCGCAGCCGCTCTCCCCGACGATCCCCAGAGTCTCGCCTTCGTCGAGGGTGTAGGAGATGCCGTTGACGGCATTGACCACGCCGTCCTGCGTGAAGAACTGCGTGTGCAGCCCTTTCACCTCCAGCAGTGTTCCCATGCAGGCCTCCTGCTAGCTTGCCCGTCTGATAAGGAGACGGGTGTAGTATGATAACGTCACGGAGCCGGCGCCTTCAGCCATGTCCGAATGGAGCCGTGTTGAAACGATGAATAAGCGCAAGAACGACAGAAAAAGACAAGATGGGCGTTACGCGTAGCCTGGTTCTGCGGTGAGAAGATTTGTTGTAGTTAGCTAACCGAACGGACCAGTGGATGGGACTGGGGAAGAAATGCCAACGCGCTGCCGGTCAGCCTTTCCAGCAATAGAGCAGAGTCGAACAAGCTGGCATACTATCACACGCACAAGTTGTTGTCAAACCAAGTGTGAGCGAGTTTCCAATTCGACGATGTGGCGTAACATGGCCAGGTACTGGCGTCCTACCAACTCGCGGCGGTAGTTGGCCTCGGCCAGCGCCCGGCCAACGGCGCCCATACGAGCCGCGGCGGCCGGGTCGAGCAGCAGGCGCTGCACCCGTTCGGCCAGGGCCGCCGCATCGCCCGGCGGGATCACGTAGCCGCTCAGGCCGTCGTCCACGATCTCAGCCACGCCGCCCACGCCGGTAGCCACCACCGGCCGGCGCGCGGCCATGGCCTCCATCAGCACGGCCGGCGAGGTCTCCTGGCGGCTGCTGAGCACGGTTGCCGCCGCGGCCGCATAGGCCTCGGCCAGTTGGGGCTGGTCCAGCGAGCCCAGGAACTGCACGTGGGCCGCCAGCCCCAGGTCGTCGATGGTAAGCTGCACGCGCGCGCCGAACGGCCCGGCCAGCGGTCGTCCTGCTATGCGCAGCACGACGTCAGGCACAGCTTGGCGCACCAGGGCCAGCGCTTGCAGCATCAGCAGCGGATCCTTGCGCTCGTTCATGCCGCCGACCATGAGCAGCGTGTGGGGGTCGGGCATGTGCTCGGCCACCTGGAAGAACACCTCGCCGATGGGCACGTTGATGCGGTAGAACCGGGCACGCGTGCGGCCCTGGTATTGGCGTAGGGCGTAACGGTTGATGGCCACAATGTGCCGCGCCTCCCGCACCATCAACCAGTCCTGGCCGACGGTCAGGGCCAGGTCCAGCCGGTTGCGCCAGCGTTGAAAGGCAAGGAACTCCTGGCGCGGGATGCCGTGGATCGTAACGGCGGCCGGAAAGCCGCTGCGCACGGCTGCCAGGCCATACTCGGACTCGTGCGCGCTGATCGCGTCGGGCCCGATCGCCTGCACGGCTTCGATCAAGGCCGGCACCGCGGCGGCGCGGCGTAGCGGCTGCGAACGCCGCCTCGGCAGCAGCACCGTATGCACCAGCAGCGGCGGCTGGCCGGCCACGACCGTGCGCGGCTGGCTGCCGGCTGGCGCAGGGGCATAGCGCACCACATGCACCTCAGCGCCGGCTGCGACCAGTCCAGCCGCCAGGTTGCGGCCGACCGCCCACACGCCGCCGGCCGGGGCCGTTTCGTCGTCAGGGTAGTGGGAGAGGAGGGCGATGCGCATGGGGGGAGGGTAGATTGGTAGACAGGTAGACAAGTAGACAAGTAGACAAGTAGACA
>JBFYTD010000291.1:0-4141 GCA_041300885.1 Anaerolineae bacterium
GGCGCGGCGCCTGAAGGCGGCCCATCTGCCCGGCGTCAAGACGCTGGCGGACTTCGACTGGAGCTGGCCCACACAGATCAATCGCGCCCAGGTGCAGCACCTGTTCCGGCTGGAGTTCCTGGCCCAACACGGCAATGTGATCCTGCTCGGCGGCGTGGGGGTGGGTAAGACCCATCTGGCCATCGCCCTGGCCCATACGGCCTGCCTGGCCGCCAAGACGGCACTGTTCACCACCGCCGTGGAGATCGTCAATACCCTGGCCGCCGCCCAAGCCACGGGGGGCATCAAGCGGGAGATGGCGCGGCTGCTCAAGCCGGCACTGTTGGTGGTCGATTAATGTTGAGTCCTCAGTAATGTGGAGCAATAATGATAAGTAGCGGTAACAAGCAGGCTTTTTTCGGAATCACTCAACATTAACGCTAGCATCGTAGTGGTGCCGACGGTGGCACTGCCAACCCCGAGGTGTCCGATGCTCACCGACCTCTATCCGCGGGCTTCTGACCGCTACCGCTCCCTACCCGTCCTGGGACCCATTGTCGAGGGCTTCGCGCAGAGCCTGGAAGACCACGGTTACCGACATGGTTCACGCCGGCTGATGATCCGCGCACTGCGTCAGATCGCAGATCTGCTCCCGCGTCGCGGTTGCCATCAACTCCCTGATCTCACTCGCGAGGCTCTGCGCGCCTGTGCTCCGGCGGATTCCCAAGCCGATCGCGTGCTGGCCGGAACGGTGCATGCGCTGGAGCGCTACCTGGATCGCCAGGGCGTGCTACCCGCACCGGTCCCTGAGCTACCCACCCCGACCAGGACGCTGCTGGATGCCTACGCGGCCTTTCTTCAGGACGTGCGGGGCCTAGTCCCATCGACGGTGGCTGACCATCTGACCACGGCCAAGGCGTTTCTTGAACAACTGACCGATGAACCCACGCCCGTGCGGCTGTCCGCGCTGACGGCGAGTGACATTGAGGCGTTCATGCGCTGGCGCGGGCCGCAGGTCGGCCGGGGTACCCTCCAGCATGTGGCGTCAGCGCTGCGCGGCTTCCTGCGCTTCCTTGCGAGCACCGGGACTCTGTGTCCCGGGCTTGATGGAACCGTCGACACGCCGCGGCTGTACCGTGGGGAACAACTCTCCCGCGCCCTGCCATGGAGCACCGTGCAGGGTTTCTTGCAGGCCATTGACCGCAGTACGCCCATGGGCCTGCGCGACCACACCATGTTTTCACTCATCGCCACTTACGGCTTGCGCGCCAGCGAGGTGGTGGCGCTGACGCTGGACGACATCGACTGGCGCACCGAGCAGTTGCGCATCCCTCAGCGCAAGACCGCCAGCGCCCTGCCGCTGCCGTTGACCGAGGCGGTGGGTGATCTGCTCGTCGAGTACCTGCGTCATGGACGACCGGCGCTGCCGGCCCGGCAGGTGTTCCTGCGGGCGCGGGCCCCCGCGGGGGTCCTCAAGCCGACCGCGGTGACCGAAGCCTTTCAACATTGGCGGGCGCGCAGCGGGCTCGTGATTCCTTTTCAGGGACCACACTGCCTGCGCCACGCCTATGCCGTTCACCTGCTGCGCAGTGGCACTACGCCCAAGATCATCGGCGACCTGTTGGGCCATCGCAGTGCCGAGAGCACCTGCGTCTATCTGCGTCTGGCGATCGAGGATCTGCGCGAGGTACCGCTGGACCTGCCGACGGAGGTGCCCTCATGAACGCCACCGTGACTGCGACGACGCGCCTGAGCCCCATCATCGCGCACTTCCTGGCCCTCAAGCAGGCGCTGGGGCGCGGCTACGACAGCGAGCGGCGCGTCCTGGCGCACCTGGATGGCTTTCTGGCGAATACCGACCCAGATGCCACTGATCTGACACCCGCGACCTTTGACGCGTGGTGCCAGACCCTGACCCATCTGCGCTCTGGGGTCCGCCGTTTCCGCATGCGTGTCGTGCGTAACCTGTGTCTGTATCGGCGGCGTACCGAACCGATCTGCTTCGTCCCCGACACGGCACTGTTCCCGCCACTGCATCAGCCGGTGCGCCCCTATCTGTTCACCGAAGCCGAAGTCACCCGGCTGCTTCAGGCCGCGACCGCGCTCACCCCGACGGCGGGCTCGCCGCTACGGCCGGCCGTCTTCCGTTTGGGCATTGTGCTGCTCTACACCACCGGGCTGCGGCGCGGCGAACTGCTTCACCTGCGTCTTGGCGACCTGGATCTGGTGGAGCGCACCCTGTGGGTGCAGGCCTCCAAGTTCCACAAGTCGCGCCTGCTGCCCCTGTCGGCGGATGCCTTCGGTGAGTTGCAGGGCTACCTCACCGGCCGCGGCGCCGCCGCCCTGCCGAGTGACAGCGCGGCGCCGCTGCTGTGCCACCACCAATGCGGCGGACCCGGCTACACCGGTACCGGTTTCCGCGGCGGCGTCTGTCACCTGCTGGGGGTGGCCGGCATTCGTACGCCCGCTGGCCGCCTCCCGCGCGTACACGACTTTCGCCACACCTTCGCCGTGCGGGCCTTGCTGCGGTGGTACCACGCCGGCGCCGACGTCCAGGCCAAGCTGCCGCTGTTGGCCACCTACATGGGGCATGTCTCCATCGCCTCCACCGAGTACTACCTGCCCTTCGTGGCGGACTTGGCGGCCGCGGCTGGTGAACGCTTCGAGCGCTATGCCGGTGGCCTCATCACCCCCAGTCCCGCGCCCGGAGGAGAGAGATGATGAACACGGCCTTGCCCAATACCCTGGCGCGTGCCCTGCGCGGTTTTTTCACCGAACATCTGCCCCAGTTGCGCGGCCTGAGTCCTCATACCGTGCATAGCTATCGCGACAGCCTCACCTTGTTGCTGCGCTTCGCCGCGGTGCGTCGGGGCGCTCCAGTGGCCGTCCTAGACGTGGCAGACCTCGGCCCCGAGGCGATCATCGCGTTTCTCCAGCACTTGGAGGACACGCGCGGCAACACCCCGGCGACGCGCAACGTCCGACTGGCGGCGATCCACGCCTTCTTCCGCTATCTGACCCTGCAACACCCCGACGGCCTTGAACAGGCCCAGCGGGTCCTGAGCATTCCCTTCAAGCGGGCTCATCCCCGGCCCGTGGAGTACCTGGAGTACGCCGAAATCCAGGCGGTCCTGGCGGCCGTCAACCGTACCACCGCGGACGGTGAACGCGACTACACCCTGCTGGCCACGTTGTTTAACACGGGGGCCCGCGTCCAGGAACTCCTCGACTTACGCCCCATTAACCTCCAACTGGTCAAGCCCTTCCAGGTGCGCCTCATCGGGAAGGGGCGCAAGGAGCGACTGTGTCCGCTCTGGCCGCAGACCGCCGCACTGCTCCAGACCTATTGTCAGCGTCGCGGCCTTGACCCGAACGCTACCACCCCGCTGTTCGTGAACCATCGCGGCGGCACGCTCACCCGTTTTGGGGTGCGCTACCTCCTCGCCAAGTACTTTGAACAGGCCAAATCCACCACCCCCAGCCTGGCCCACAAGCAGCTGCATCCACACACGGTTCGTCATAGCACGGCCGTACATCTGCTCAAGGCCGGCGTCGACCTTGCCACGATCAGCCATTGGCTGGGCCATGCCGCGGTGACCACTACCAACCGCTATGCCACCGTTGATCTGGACATGAAGCGCCAGGCGATCGAGTCCGCGGCCGCCTTGGAGAACCCGCCAACGGCCACGCACTGGCGTACCGATGCCTCGATCCTGGAGTGGCTGGAGGCACTGTGATCATTAATGTGGAGTCATCTGCCGACAAGCGTTATGAAAACAGTAAGATGGCAGTAGCGCTCCACATTACTGAGGACTCAACATTAATCGACTTATGTGGAGCTCCACATAAATCGACGAACTGGGGTATTTGCCGATCGATAAGTTCGGCGCCGTTGGCCTCTTCCAGGTCATAAGCCAGCGCTATGAGCGCGGCTCGACGGTCATTACCAGCAACCGGGCTTTCAATCACTGGCCAGAGATCTTCAACAACGACAGTACCCTGACGTCGGCGCTGCTCGATCGCCTGCTGCACCATGCCGACACCCTGGTGATCGCGGGCCGCAGTTATCGCCTCCGCGACCAGGGCGAGGCGTGAGCCCGGATGGCCCCAGCAGGCCAGCGCCGGTGCCCGGGCGGCCGGCGGCGCTGGCCTCCCGTGAGAC
>JBFYTD010000024.1:0-11162 GCA_041300885.1 Anaerolineae bacterium
TCTAGATTGAGACCTGAACGATTGAATGAGCCAGAGGAGGGAAAACCGGACAAGACGCCGGCGGCGACATTGGCCAGCCCCTGGCCGATGAACTCCTGGTTGTTATCCAATCGCTGGCCCGATTGAGCAGAGATGGCGCGGGCGATGGACATGGCTTCCACCAGGCCGATCATGGCAACTGCCAGCGCGCCCGTAGAAAGGTCGCCGAGCAAGTCAAAGTCGAGCAGCTGTAGGTCAGCCAGCGGCGGCAGGCTACGGGTCAGGGAACTCAGCACAGCCACGCCATACTGTGGAAGATCAAGGACCGCCACTACCAGCGCAGCCAAGCCCATGGCGATCAGGGGGGCGGGCAGATTCTTCCAGAAACGCTTGATGAGCACTGCGGCCACGATGGTGCCAATGCCCAGCAGAGCGCTGAGCACATGTATCTCCTGTATGTGCAGGGCAATGTTGGATGCCGTGTCAACTAGGCGGGGGGAACTGGGAAATTGCAGGCCGAGCAACAGTCGTACTTGACCTACCATGATCAGAATGCCTGCACCAGCCGTGAATCCGACGATCACCGAATCTGACACAAAGTTGACCAACACACCCAGGCGGGCCATACCCATCACAACGCGCAATAAACCGGCCATTACTGCCAGCATCCCAGCGGCCGAGATGTAAAGGGGGGAGCCAGGTACAGCGATGGGCAACAACACGGAGAAAACCAACAGGGCCGATGAGTTTGTTGGGCCAGTGCTGAGGTGATTGGACGATCCCCACAATGCGCCGACGACTGCAGCGACGATCGACGTGTAGATGCCCATTTCTGCCGGCAGGCCCGCCAGTAGAGCGAAGGCTATACCCTGCGGCAGCGACACGACGCCCACCGTGATCCCTGCAATCAAGTCCGCGCGCAGGAACTCCCGCCGATACGTGCGCAGCAGTCGCACAGGTTGGGCAAAATAGCCTGACACCGTTCGTAGGGTCTGAAGTTCCGGACGCGATGGCGGCAGTTTTGGGACAACACTCGCTTGCATGGTGTACGTTGCTGAGCAAGGCGTGAAGCGAAAGGGGACAACCGATGAGGGCAATTTTAACACAGCGGCGGCGAAATGCCAATCGTCTTGCCTTGACAAAGGGACAGAGGTTGGCTAAAGTGCTGGCTGGCTTGGCTTGGTCACAGCGGCAGGCGCAGCCAGCAGGCGGAACGCTGCTGCATTCTGACCCGCTACCGGGCGACACAAACGTGGCAGCAGGGCGCCGTGCTGCTGACGATGATTGACACGAGTCTGAATCAGGTCGATGCGCGTATCTTCTGGTATAATCACGTCGCCGAACTGATGCGGCAGGCGCTGGCGATGGCTGAATACCGCAACGAATGAGGAACAGTAGATGCAGAACTGCGGATGAAGTATTGCGCCAGCCAATTTTCCTACCAACCAATCTACCAATCCACCACTCTATGAAACTACCCTCCTTCCGCAAAGCCAAGTCCCCGCCCTTCGTGACGGTCGTTTCCGGCTTACCGCGCTCGGGGACGTCGATGATGATGAAGGCGCTGGAGGCCGGCGGCCTGGCCATCGTCACCGACGCGCAGCGCGTGGCCGATGAAGACAACCCCAAGGGCTACTACGAGATGGAGCGCGTCAAGCAGATGGACAAGGGCGACACAGCCTGGGTGGCCGACGCACAGGGCAAGGTGGTCAAGGTGATCTCCGCCCTGCTGGAGCACCTGCCGGCCGGCTATCAGTATCGCGTGGTCTTCATGCAACGCGCGCTGCCCGAGGTCTTGGCCTCGCAAAAAAAGATGCTGGAGCGTCGCGGCGAGCCCACCGACCGGGTCAGCGACGAAGAAATGACGCGCCTTTTCACCAAACACCTGCAGAAAGTCGAACTCTGGCTGCGCGCGCAGCCCAACTTCCAGGTACTGACCGTGGACTACAACCGCATGCTGGCCGATCCCGTGCCCTACGTGCGCCAGATCAACCAGTTCCTGGGCGGCGCGCTGGACGAGCAACGCATGGCCGAGGTGGTTGATCCGAACCTGTATCGTAACCGGGCGTAACCGGAGTGTCAAGGTGTCAGGTTTCAGGTCTCAAAGTGCCAGACATTCCGGCACATCACACTGGGCATCCGGCACTCTGACACTCTCACACTTGGCACTTGAAACTTGGCACTTGAAACTCAACACATGACCTCCCGACGTATGAACCCTACACTTGCATCTTCCCTTCTTCTGATCCTGCTCTCTACCGCCTTCGGCGTGGCGGGCCAGACGGCGCTCAAGCTGGGCGTCAGCCAGCCCGGGGTGGCCGAGACCGCCACCGGCGTCTTCTCGATCATCGGCCTGATCTTCAAGTCGCCGCTGGTCATGCTGGGGCTGGTCTTCTATGCGGCTGGCGCGCTGGCCTGGATCGCCGTGCTGGCGCGACTGGACCTGAGCGTGGCCTACCCTTTCCTGGCGCTGAACTTCGTGCTGGTGACGCTGTCAGGTCGTTTCCTGCTGGGGGAGACGGTGCCGCCGCTGCGCTGGCTGGGGATTCTCGTGATCATCGCCGGCATCCTGCTGGTGGCCAGAAGCACCAACACCTAGCGAACCACGCTGCGCTTAGCCCATCGGACTGATCAGGGCGCGCTTCATACGCGCCCTGCGTGACCGCGCCAGCAATGCGGCCGGCGTCAGCAAGGCCAGCGTCGCCAGGACGATCAGAGGATCGACCTGCGGCAGCGCCAGCTGCGGATAGGGCGACCAGGCCAGCGAAGCCCGGCTGGACGGCGCTAGATAGGCGGCCACGGCCACAACAGCCGGGATTGCGACGAGCCAATCCTGTCCAGTCCAAGGCCGGGGCCGATAGACAGTGCGCCGCACGGTCCGGCCTTGCGCGGCCAGGCCGGTGATCAACACAGCGCCGCCCGCGAACAGCACAACTGTACTCAGCGCAGGCTGCTGCCGCCAAACCAGCCGCATGATCAACCCTGCCAGCAGCATGGCCAGACCCGCAACCAGCAGCAGGCGAAAACGGCGCTGGCTTCTGACGTCATGGCTAGCGCCGTGGCTGGCGAAGCCGCGCGCTGTCATGGCTTCGGCCAACTGGAACGCCCGCTCCAGCCCGCCCACCAGCAGCGGCATCAACAAGGGCAGCCAATCGCGCAGCCCGCGTATCTGGTGGCCGCGCACAGCCTGCGCCTCGCGGATCTGCTGAAATTGGACGAAGGTGGTCGGCACAAAGGCCACGGCGATGCTCAACACCACGCCGATGGGGTAGAAGGCCCGGGGGATCAGCCGGATCAGCGCCTGGGTAGGCACGGCCACAAAGAGCACCGTCCACGCGACGAAGAATCCGGTCAGCACCAGCCCATTCAGCACGCCGTAGACCAGCGCCTCCAGCGTGACCGGGCCGCCCAGCAGCGGCAGCCAGCCCGGCAGGGTGAAGAGCACGGTCTGGCCAAAATGCGCAGTCAATGCATTGAAGAGCGCCGAGAAGGTGATAACTAGCAGGGCAAAACGCCACGGGGACAGGGGTAGAGGCGGTGCATCGGCTGTCCGGCGCGCCTCCCGCAACACCCAGCCAATGCACAACAGCAGGAGCAGCAGGTAGACGGGGTTGCGAGTCGCCGACAAGGCCACGACGCAGGCGATTACCCAGCCAGCCCAGGCGAGTGGATGGAGCGGCGTGCGGGAATCGATAGCAGGGGTGTTCACCGGTTCTAGCCTGCCGGCAGGTAGTCAAAATCGAAGCGCTGCTGGAAACGGCGCAGCGCGGCCAGCGCCGGCCGGCCAAAGGCCACGATCAATAGTCCGTTGCCCAGCATCGCCATGATGTCCCACAGCAGCGACGTGGCCAGGTAGAAGGCCGCATAGCGTTGCACGATGGCGGTCATGCCCAGCCCGGCCTGATAGTACTGTCCAGCCGGCCCGGCCATAAAAGGCCAGAACCACAGGTTGATGACCACGCCGTAGACAAAACCCCACAGCGCGCCGAACAGCGCCAGCGCCAGGACCTCGTGACGGCTGCCCTCGCCGCCCAACGCCCGCACTACAGGTCGCACCAGCGGCGCGGTCAACCCCACCCAGCCAGCGGTGAACATCTGGGCCGGTAGCCACGGACCGACGCCGCCGGTGATCAGCGCCGACACCAGCATGGTCAGCGCGCCCATCAGGAAGCCAAAGCGGCCGCCATAGACGTAGCCAGTCAGCACGATCAGTACGAAGACGGGACTGAAGCCGCCGGGGCCCGGGATGCCCACCTCGACGAAGCGCAACACGGAGTTGATGGCCACCAAGACGCCCAGCAGGGCGATGCGCTTGGCGCTGACGGCCTGGCCCTGCACCTCCACCAACAGTGCGGCGAAGCACAGCCCCATCAGCGTGAAAAGCAGCAGGGTCGAATCGCCGGCGCGACCGGCCTCGCCGGCGGCGGTCTGCACGGCCGAAAGCAAAAAAGGATAGAGCAGCGCGACCACGCCGATCGCGATGCTGAGCAGGTAGACCAACGCCTCAGGCAGCGCGCCAGAGGCGCGACGGGCGCGTTGGCGTGCTGCGCCTGAGCGACCGGCGCCGGCCACGCGCAACCCGGCCGCGCCGGCCACGACAACGAGGAAGACGCCGCCGAAAAAGGCATAGTCGCCCGCGCTGGTGACGGAGCGCGCCGCGGCTGGGCTGATTTCGCTGGCCGCCAGGGCGACCGATGCCGCCAGCGGCTGCTGCACCACCGGCGCCATGTCCGGGGCGGACACAGCCAGGTCAACAGGCACAGGGGTGAAAAGGGCATCGGCGGCCGACGGCTCGATCGCGGTTGATGGGGCAGTGCAGATCTCGGCCAGGGTCAGCAGCGGAGGCTGCGCGCCGTCGCTCCCGTCGCCTGCGCCCCAGGCCCAGCCGTCCACCTGTCCTGCTTGCACGATACGGGTGCTGGCGCCGATGGTGGCGTAGACCCAACCACCGTCCACCTGCTGGAAATACTGCCAGTAGACGCAGGGATCGCCTTTGCACTGGCACCAACACGACTGCTCAGGGAAGCCGCAGCCCTCGGCGCCGATCTGGCAGACAGTGCCGCCCAGCGCGCTGTATTCCATCACCGGCTGCAAGCCGGCTCGTTGCAGCAACTGCTCACCCGTCGCCTGCCCGCCTGGGCCAAGGTCGATGCAAGCGCTTTGCACGCTGCCGTCGCCGAAGCGCACCACCAGGCCCGCGCGGTTGTCAGGCGGCGCCTCAGCCAGCACAGCGCGCGCCGGCCCAGCCAGCGCCAGCACAAATCCCAGCAACAGCAGGCAGGCGCGCCAAACCTGGACCACGGCTGGGGCTGGTCGTTCGGCGTCCATCGCGCTGCCTGCTATCCTGGCCATCATGGTTTCCACCTAGTACAGTCAGGTGTTAGTTGTCTCAGGGTATTGTGTTCTAGCCGGTTCACGGAACCGGCTAGAGCAGTTACTAGGGACGCACTTACGCCACCGTCTACTAGCGGCAGATGCCCGAGACGCTCAGGCGCGCCCAGGGGTACTGCTCGCTGCACAGGTTCTGTTTGTGCTGCTCCAGCCAGCGAGCGGCTGTGGCAGGGGCCGCGGCCAAGCCAGCATAGGACTTGGCCATCAGGCCCGGCAGCGCCTGGTAGGTCGAGAAGGAATCGTTGGCGCCGGAGAAGCCGGCGAAGCCGCCGTCGGGGCTCTGCAAGGCCAGCAGGGCATCGATCGGCGTCGGCCGCAGCAGGGCGCTGGCCTCCGTAGCGCCAGAGATGGCACGTGTCCAACTCAGGCTGGCCGGCTTCTCGCCGAGCGCGGCCAACGCCTGCAGGGCCAGCCCGGTGGAGCTGGCGCTGGTCGATCCGTCGTAGCCGGCAAAGCCGCCGTCGCTGGTTTGGGCAGTGCGCAAGTAGGCCAGGCCGGCTTGCACCGCCGGGCTGGCTTGGTCGCGACCTGCGGCGGCCAACGCCTGCAAGGCCAAGGCCGTGCTGTCCACGTCGGCCGGGGCCGCAGCGTCGAAGCCCCAGCCGCTGTCGTCGAGCTGGGCAGCTTCCAGCGCCAGGGTTGCGCTGAGCGGGACGGTCTCGCCAGCGGCGCGCAGGCCGAGCATCGCCCAGGCATGGTCCCAGGTCGAGCCGGCCGCGCCGAAACGGCCGCTGGTGATGGCGTAGGTGGCGCTGATCTGCTGCGCCAAGTCGATGCCGGCGAAGTCGCGCGGGTCGAGGCCAGCGCCGGCCACGCCCACGGCCAGCTTGCCGGCCGCACTGGGTCCCTGGGCCGCATAGTCCTCAGCCTGCCCGCCCAGATAGTCCAGCGCAGTCAAGCCTTGGCTGCTGCGTACCGAGGCAGGGTTGCGGCCGGCCGCAGCAACGGCCAGCACGGCGTCGATGGTCGCCCCCGGGTTGAAGCCGGCAAAGCTGCCGTCGGGCTGTTGCTGGCCCAGGATCCAGTCCAGCGCCTCGCGCTTGGCCACAGCCGGGCTGCGCACCAGCAGGGTCTTGCCCAGCAGGGCGGGCACGACCTGGCGGGTGGCGAAGTCGTTGGCCGGCGGCGTGCTGAAGGCAAAACCGCCGTCGGGCTGTTGCTGGCCCATGAGAAAGCTGATCGGCGTGGTGGCGCTGATGGCCCAGGCAGCGCTCAACGGGTCTTGCCCCGCGGCCAGGATCGCCTGTACAGCAAAGGCGGTGGAGTTGGCGTTGCTGCTGGTGTCGCTGGTTGACGTAGGCGTGTAGGGGAAACCGCCGTCGGGGTTTTGGGCCGCACGGATGTAGGCCAAGCCGCTGATGATCGCGGTGGCAGTCACCGGCTCGCCGCCCCCTAGCAGGGCCTGCACGGCCAAGGCCGTGCTGTCCACATCGCTTTCGGAGCTGGCAGTCCAGCCCCAGCCGCCGTCGGCGTTGGCGCGCTGCGCCAGCAGGCGGGTGGCAGTGATGGGCACACTCTCGCCGGCCGCTCGCCAGCCCAACATGCTGAAGGCTTGGTCCCAGTTGGAGCTGCCAAACGCGCCGGTGGTGGGCGAGTAGACGCGGCTCATGGCCACCACCAGATTCTGGCCGGCGAAGCTGCGCGGGTCCATGCCTGCGGCGGCCACGGCCAGCGCCAGCTTGCCGGCAGAGGCCGGGCTTTCCTCACGAGTGACGAACGCGGTCGCGCCCTTACGCACGTAGTCCCAGGCCGTTGCGCCGCCGGGGATGCGCCATTGCGACAGATTATCGCCTGCGACCGCACCTGCCATCAGCGTATCCAAGGTTGCGCCGACGTTGCCGCCAAAGCTGCCGTCGCTGGCTTGCTGGCTGCGCAGCCACTGCAGGCCGGCCTGTGCGGCGATGAACTCAGCCGGCAGCGCAGGTGGGATCGAATCGAACGGGCCCCAGTGCCAGGCATCCACATCGCCGGGATTGACCAGGGAGTCGCTGGCGCCGACCTGCGAGGGGATCCATTGGCCTTGGGATGCACTCCAGCGGAACAGTCCCCAGAACTGGTTGGAGTCACAGAAGCAGTTGTCCACCGAACAGCCCACCTGGTTGATGCCGCACACCGCCGCGCCAAAGTTGAAATCGGCAATGGCCGCGTCGATGCCGGTCAACTGCAACGCTTGCAGGCTGGATAGGGTGGGCGAGACGAAGGCCACCCGGCGCACGGCCAGGCGGCCATCGCCATAGTCGACCACCACGTCGACGTGGTTGAGGGTGTCGGGGGTGGACTGCTGCGCCGGCGCGCTGGCCAAGCTGACCTGCAAGGAAAGCGCCAGTGTGAGCGCCAGACCCAGCGCCAACGCCAACAGCGCGCTGCGCACGGGCCAGACAGGGGCGAACCAGGCGTGCTGGCGCGTCCAAAGAAAACGCCCGACAAGTTGCGTCGGGCGGGATCGGTGAGTCTTCGCTATCAGAGTCTGCACCGAGGTGCGACTCTTGAAAGTAAAACTAGGCATCTATCCGCCTCCTTTGTCGTCGAAGGATTACAGCGGGCATACAGTGGCGGTCGTCCTGGCTTTTCGGAGGTGTCAGGTGTCGGGTGTCAAGTGCCAGGTGGCTATTTCCACTTGACACTTGATACGTGACACTTGATACTTCCGAATTACAGTTGCGCGACAGCGCCGGACTGACCCCCGTAGGGGTGTCACCGGCTTCGCCTGAGCCCTTGTGGGGCCCACCCATGGTATCCGGGCCATGGGTTCCACTGCTGGCCAACGGTTCGGTTGTTAAGCGTTGTTTGCCAACGACTGGCACTATAACACAGGGCCGCATGGCTGTCAAAGTTTGCTGAACACCCTCGGCACGAGGAGTTCGCATCCCCAGATGCGAACGACGTACAGCGCGTCCGAGCGACCACGCGCAGACTCCTCAGTGCAGGCGTCAACCAGTCGCGTCGTTGCGATCGACGTTGATCTCCTGGAAGCGGCCGGTGACCATGTAGATCACCCGCTCGGCCAGGTTGGTGGCCAGGTCGCCGAAGCGCTCCAGTTCACGCGCGGCGCGCAGGGCCTCGTAGGTGGCCTCGATCTTGTCTGGAGTCTTCGCGTCGGCCATGTGAGCCATGATCTGGCCGAAGATATGGGCGTAGAGCGCATCCACCTCGTCGTCCTGCCGGGCAACGGCGCCGGCCAGGTCGGTGTTGTCGTGAGCGTAGGCGGTCATGGTCTGGTTGAGCATGCGCCCGACCTTGTTGCCCATTTGATATAGCTCCGCTGGCCGCGGGATGTCAGGCGATTGCACCATGTGCGGAATGACCTTGGCGATGCCCTTGGCCTGGTCGCCCATGCGTTCCAGATCAACGATCATGTTCATCACCGTCACGATAGAGCGCAGGTCGCGGGCGGCCGGCTGCTGGGTGACGATCAACCCGAAACATTTCTCTTCGATCTCGAACCGGGTGAGGTTGACCTCATTGTCGAGCGAAAAGACTTCTTTGGCGCGCGCTGTATCAAGGTTTTCCAACGCGTCCATGGCCACCTGCAACTCCATTTCGACCATGCTGCCCATTTTCAACACATCTGTGCGCAGTTCTTCAAGCTGCTGTTCAAACCGCTGGCGAATACCCATGATGCACCTCTCTTGCGTGATTTAGCCTCGACGGCCGGTGATGTAAGCCTCTGTCAATTCCTCTTTAGGCGAGCTGAAGATCGTCTCGGTGCGGCCGTACTCCACCAGGCGCCCCAGCCAGAAAAAGCCGGTCCAATCGGAGGCGCGGGCGGCCTGCTGCATGTTGTGGGTGACGATCACAATAGTATAGTCGTTGACCAGCTCGCGCATCAAGTCTTCAACGCGCAGGGTGGCCACCGGATCCAGCGCCGAGCAGGGCTCGTCCATCAGGATCACCTCGGGCTGCACCGCGACGGTGCGGGCGATGCACAGACGCTGTTGCTGGCCTGGGTTGAGCTCCAACGCCGGGTCATTCAGCCGATGGCGCACCTCGTCCCACAGGCTGGCGTCCTCCAGGCTCTTGCGTACGATCTGATCGAGGCTGTTGTGTTTGGCCATGCCCAGGACTCTCGGCCCGTAGGCCACGTTGTCGTAGATGCTCTGCGGGAAAGGGTTGGGGCGCTGGAAAACCATGCCGATGCGCTGGCGCAGGGCCACTACATCCACGTGGGGCGCGTAGATATCCTCGTCGTCCAGCAGCACCTTGCCCTCGGCGCGCGTGCTCGGGATGGTGTCGTTCATACGGTTCAGACAGCGCAGAAAGGTCGACTTGCCGCAGCCCGATGGTCCGATCAGCGCGGTGATCTGGCGGGCGCGGATGGGAATGTTCAGGTCGATCAACGCCTGAAAGGCGCCGTAGTAGAAGTTGAAATTGCTGACTTCGATTTTGTTCTGCATGGAAGTAGAGTGGTAAATTAGTAAATCGGTAGATTGGTAGATTGGTCGGCTTCCGTGGGTTGAGTAGCCGCCGCTGCGGGCGGCGTACACCTGCACTGCGCGCAGGTGCAAGTGTCGAAACCTCCGTAGTGCGCCAGTCGAGCAGGCGTTTGCCTACCGCCTACTATCCAAACCTTCCTGTAATGTAATCCTCGGTGCGCTTGTTCTGCGGATGCAAGAACATGCGCTCGGCCTGGGCTACCTCGATCAACTCGCCATCCAGCAGGAAGCCGGCCCGGTCGGCCACGCGCGCAGCCTGCTGCACGCTGTGCGGCACCATGATGATCGTGTAGCGCTCGCGCAGATCGCGCAGGGTCTCCTCCACCACGGCGGTGGACAGCGGGTCCAGGCCGGAGGTGGGGTTGTCCAGCAGGATCACCTCCGGTTCCATGGCCAGGCTGCGGGCCAGGCAAAGCCGCTGCTTTTGGCCGCCCGAGAGGGCCATAGCCGATGTGTCGAGCCGATCTTTGACCTCATCCCAAAGGGCGGCCTGCTCCAAGGAATGCTGGACGCGTGCCTCCAACACCTGAGGGTCACGAAGCCCCGCCATCTGCGGTCCATAGGTCAGGTTGGCGCGGATCGAGCCAGGTAGCGGCGTTGGGATGGCGAAGACCATGCTGATGCTGCGGCGCAGGTTGTACACGTCCACGGCGCGACCGAAGATATCAGCCCCATTGAAGGTGATCGCGCCGCGGAAGTCGGCGCCCTCAGTCAGATCCGACAACCGGTTCAATAGGCGCAACAGCGTGGTTTTGCCGCTGCGCGCCGGCCCAAACAGGACAAACACCTCGTTAGGCTGGACATCAAACGAGATGTTGCGCAGGGCCTCGTTGCCGTCGGCATAGGTGTAGTGGACGTTCTGGATGGAGATCTTCGGTTGCATAGCCTCACCAATCGCGCCGCCGCCGCACCGAGGTGCGCACCCCCGTGGCCAAGAGCGTCAGGGTCAGGGTGATCATCAGCAACACTAGCGCCGTGCCGTACTGAATCCTCAGCGGCATGCCCGGAACCTGGGTCGAGATCACGTAGAGGTGATAGGGCAGTGCCATGGTCTGATCGAAAATCGAGCTGGGCAGCGTGGGCACGTAGAAGGCAGCCACAGTAAAGAGGATCGGCGCAGTCTCGCCGGCCGCCCGGCTCAAGCCCAGGATCATGCCGGTCAGGATGCCCGGCAGGGCATGGGGCAGCACCTGGTGGCGGATGGTCTGCCACTTGGTCGCGCCCAGGCTCTGGCTGACAGTGCGGAACTGCTGCGGCACGGCGTTGATCGCCTCCTCGGCCGTGCTGATCACCACCGGCATGGTCATGATGCCCAGCGTCAGCGCGCCGGCCAGGATCGACGTGCCAAAGCCGGCCGCC